>NZ_JBOGDD010000320.1:0-7803 GCF_050701675.1 Mycobacterium sp.
GGATGTCAGCATGGGACACCCTGTTCTCCGCGCTGCGGGATCCGCTCGCCGACGTCTGTTATCTCCTCGACAGCGCGCTGACGCGTATTGACCTCGAGAGTGAATGCGTCACGGCGACTTTCGGAAGCGGCCATGTTGCGCGAGGCGATCTTCTCGTCGGTGCCGATGGCATCGGTTCCACCACCAGGGCAATGCTGGGCATTCCCGGGGAGGGTTCCTATGCCGGCTACGTCGCCTTCCGCGGGCTCGAAGCCGAAGCCGACCTACCCAGCGACCTCGTCGAACTGCTCTCGGAACGGTTCACCTTCTTCGGGTCACCCGGCATGCAGATGTTGTGCTATTTGGTTCCAGGGCCGAATGGCGAGCTCGATCCGGGTCGACGACGCGTCAACTGGGTCTGGTACCTCAACACCTCCGAGAAGGGCATGCAGGGGCTGATGATCGGTGACTCCGGACGGCGGTTCGAGCACTTCCTCCCGCCGGGCGAGCTCACTGTGGAAAACACTGCCGCGGTGACGGCCCTGGCCGAAGCCACTCTGCCTGCTCAGTTCGTCGGACTCGTCGAGCACTCAAGGGTATTCCTCCAGCCGGTGTTCGATCTCGAGCCGTCACGGATGGTCGCCGACCACGTCGTCCTCGTCGGCGATGCCGCGGGAACGGTCCGGCCCCACACCGCGTCGGGGACCTCGAAGGCGTTCGGCGACGCGGCCCAGCTTGCGCACGCCCTCGACGGCTGGAGCCCGCCGGACGCGCTGCCGGTTCGGCGGCTGAACGACTGGGAGAGGCAGCGCCTCATACATCTGGAGGCAGTGGCTCGATCCGGTGTCCGGTTGGCCGCGCAATCGCTACTCGGGACCGGCGGTCCAGAGTTCCGGCTAGCTGGAACCCGAGATGGCGGTCAGCTTCGCCGACACGGACGGCCCCGATGAGTGAAGGTATTGACGTGACGTCGACGAGCGAACGCACCGAAAGCGTGATTGGCAAGCCGGTGAACCGCGTCGAGGGCATCGACAAGGTGACTGGACGCGCCGCCTATGCCGCCGACGTCGATGTCCCGGGTGTGTCATACGCGGTGCTAGTGCAGTCGGAGATTCCGCATGGCACCGTGACCCGCGAATCACTTCAGACCTGCACCGATCGTGCTCTCGCGCTGCCAGGGGTGCTCCACGCATTGACCCCGCTGAACTGCCCACCGCTGCAACAGCCGCCGAAGGAGATGAGCTTCGACCTGCCGTTGGAGCGCCGCCCACCGCTTTCCGATCTCCGCGTCCAGCACGTCGGGCAGCACATGGCCCTGGTGGTCGCCGACACTCTCGAGAACGCGGTGTTCGCGGCCTCCTCGTTCGAGCTCGCCTATGAGCCAGCGGTGCCCCAACTCGCCGCCAGGGAGGTACTCGATCAGCCGGTCCCGCCCGACGACGGGGACGGTCGGATCCGGCACGGTGCCTATCAGCCGGATCACTTCGTCAAGCTCGACGAGGAAAAGCTCCAAGACCGTCGCGGTGCCGACGTCGAACCGATTGGTGCCTACCAGGTTTCAGCCCGGTACACGACACCGATCAACGCTCACTACCCGATCGAGCTGGCTGCCACGATCGCCCACTGGGACGATGACGTGCTCACGGTTCACGACACCACCCGGTGGATCACCGGGGAACGCGCCGCGCTCGCCACCTACCTCGGTTTGCCCGAAGCGAAGATCCGCATCCTGGCGCCACTGGTCGGGGGCGCCTTCGGCTCGAAGAGTTTCCTGTGGATGCACGTGGCGCTCTGCGCCGTCGCGGCCCGTGAGGTGGCGCGCCCGGTGAAACTGGTGCTGACGCGCGACCAGATGTTCTCCTCCACCGGCCACCGCCCGCGGACCGAACAGCACCTGGCCCTGGTGGCCGACCGCGACGTGCACATTGTCAGCACTGAGCAGCACACCCTGACCGAGACCTCCACCGTTGCGCACTTCTGTGAACCGACCGGGCTCTCGGCCCGGTTCCTCTACCGGTCCCCGCGGCTGGTGGTGTCCCACACGGTGGCCAGGATTAATTCCCCGACACCATGTTTCATGCGCGGTCCCGGTGAGGCGCCCGGCCTGTTCGCCCTCGAAGTCGCGATGGACGAACTCGCCCACAGTGCCGACATCGACCCGCTCGAGCTGCGGCTTCGCAACGACGCCGACCACGATCAGGCCAGCGGCAAGCCGTGGTCGGGCAAGCATCTGCGGGAGTGCTACCTGCAGGGCGCCGAACGCTTCGGATGGCGTGACCGGCCGAAGACGCCTCGGTCCCTGCGGCGCGGCGGCGTCCAAATCGGTTGGGGCATGGCGACGGCCACCTATCCGGGCCGGCGGATGCCCGCGGGTTGTCGGGTGAGTACGGATGCGTTTGGCACGGTCCGGTTCGCGTCGGCGACCCACGAAGTGGGCAACGGCGTTCGGACGGTCATGACACAGGTCGCTGCGGAGGCGACGGGCCTCGACCTCGCTGAGGTCACGTTCGAGTCGGGCGACTCGCTGTTCCCCGACGCACCGTACAGCGGCGCCTCCCAGACGACGGCGACCGTCGGCTCGGCGGTCCACCTCGCCGCCACCGAGTGGCGAAAGCGGTTGGTGCGCATGGTCGGCGATGGCGATGGTGCCGAATTACCGATGTCGGCCGCCGAGTGCTTGCGCCGGCTCAAGCCCGAACAGCTGGAGGCCCTGAGCTTCACCGTCACCAGCGGTGGAGCCACAGACGGACCCGTGTCCCAGTCGTTTGGCGCGCACTTCTGCGAGGTCGAGGTCGACGAGGAGATCGGCCGTGCCTCCGTGACACGCTGGGTGGCGGTCCTGGACTGCGGCCGGGTGCTCAACCCCAAGCTGGCGCGCAACCAGGTCATGGGCGGCATCACCTTCGGCCTTGGCATGGCTCTGTTGGAGCAGGTGCCCTACGACGAGCGCACCGCCCAACTGATCGGCGAGTACTACCTGCCGACTCACGCCGACCGCCCCGACTTCGACATCAGCTTCGTCGACGTCGCGGACTTCGGGCTCGACCCCATCGGGGTCCGTGGCATCGGGGAGATCGGTACGTGCGGGGTGCCCGCGGCGATCGCCAATGCGATCTTCCACGCCACTGGAAAACGGCTGCGGGACCTGCCCATCACCTTGGAGCACTTGATGAAGCCGTTCGCCGGCGAACCCGAGACCGGAGGCCCCCGATGAGAGACGTCACCCTGCACGTCAACGGCGTGCGTCGCACCGTGTCGGCGGACGTCCGGTCGACCCTGCTCGATCTGCTCCGCGAGACGTTGCACCTGACCGGCACCAAGAAGGGCTGCGACCACGGACTGTGCGGTGCGTGCACGGTCTCGGTCGACGGTGAACGGGTGCTCGGCTGTCTGACCCTCGCGGCGTCGATCGACGGAGCCGACGTATTGACCGTCGAGGGGATCAGCCGCGATGAGCAGCTGGATCCGTTACAGGCGGCCTTCGTCGAGCACGACGGTTTCCAGTGCGGCTACTGCACGTCGGGCCAGATCTCCTCGGCTCGCGCGCTGCTGCGCGAGCATGCCAGGGGCGACCTGTCCACGGCATCGTTCGAGGCGGGCCGCGAGACCATATGCCGCGGCCCGGCAGTCCTGTCCGACAACGAGATCCGCGAGCGGATGGCGGGGAACATCTGCCGATGCGGCGCCTACGCCAACATCGTCGATGCGATCGCCTGCGTCGCAAGGGGGCAGTCGTCATGAGGACGTTCGAGTTCGAACACGCCACGAGCGTCGAGGGCGCCATCGACCGCGTGATCCAAACGGGCGGGAAGTACTACGCGGGTGGGACGAACCTGCTGGATCTGATGAAGGGCGGAGTGGAGGCGCCGCCAGCGCTGGTCGACGTCCGACGACTCGGCCTCCGCCATGTCACCGCCACTGATTCGGGCGGGGTGCTGATCGATTCGGGCGTCTCCAACAGCGCCATCGCCAACCACCCCCTGATCCGCTCGCAGTACCCGGTGCTGTCGCACGCCATCCTGTCCGGCGCGACGACCCAGCTGCGGAACATGGCCACCGCGGGTGGGAATCTGCTGCAACGCACGCGCTGTCCCTACTTCATGGAAACCGCCTTCGCACAATGCAACAAGCGTGCGCCGGGTTCCGGCTGTGCGGCCAGGGACGGCTTCAACCGCGAGCACGCCATCTTCGGGGCCAGCGATGGCTGTGTCGCGATCCACCCGTCCGACATGGCGGTCGCCCTGAGCATCCTCGACGCAGGCGTGCACGTGCACGGACCCGACGGTCGACGCGTCGTACCCATCGGCGACTTCTTCCGGTTGCCCGGCGCCGAACCGCACCGTGACAACACCCTTCGCAGTGCGGAGCTGATCGTCGGCATCGAGCTACCGCCATCGTCGTTCGCGGAGCACTCCTGGTATCTGAAGGTCCGTGACCGGCAGAGCTACGCGTTCGCCCTGGTGTCAGTGGCCGCGGGTCTGAGCATCGAGGACGGGACGATCCGTGCCGCGGCCGTCGCGCTGGGAGGTGTCGCCGCCACGCCATGGCGGGTGACCGACGCCGAGGCCGGTCTGATCGGCATGCCTCCCGACGAGGACACGTTCCGGCGGGCGGCCGAGCGCATCATGGTGGGTGCGGAACCGTTGAGCCAGAACGGGTTCAAGGTGGACCTCGGCCGGCACAGTGTGGTTCGCGCGCTGTCGAGGGCGGCGGCCTGCTAGCCCGCCCTACTTGGCGTCGCCGATCGTCTTGTCCTGATTACCGTTCGACGCGCAGAACGCACTCGCGGTCTGCACTCTGGCCTGAACGTCCGACGTGGACGAGTTCAGCCCGTTGCGTTCCTTGAGCATCCGCGCGACCGCGGCGCCGCGGGCGTCCTGGCTCATGCCGTCGAAGTCCCGGCACGTGGTGGATTCTCCGTTGTTCCCCACACAGCCGGCGACCGCGACACCAATGGCGGCCAACACCGCGACGGTTCGATACATGGGCTCGACGCTACGGGATCAGCCTGTGCCCTAAAGGACGACGGAGATCTCGTCGCCCAGCCGATAGCCGGGGGCCAGGGGCAGGGTGTCGCCGCTCCAGAACTTGCCGGGGTCGAACCAGTTGGTGTCCTTGTCTCCTGCCAGCAGGCCCATCTCCTGGTAGGTGACGGCGACGGTCTCCGCGCAGTACGCGGTCTCGAGACCGACTCTGCGTCGTTCCGCCCGCTTTCGTCCGGTCACCTTCTTGACCCGGTCGTCCAGGATCGGAATCCCGCGGGTCCAGTCGGCCAATGTCGGCACACGCCCGCGGAACCACCGTGCGGTGAGGCGCGCAGTGGTCGGGAACGCCGTGCCGTCCATCTTGGCGATCACGCGGAGCAGGTCGTCCTCCTGCTGCCGCGTGGCGTACGGGGTCAGCTCCCGCAGCCAGCACCGCTGGCCGTAGGTGAGCATCCACCGTTCGACGGCCAGGCGCAGATCGTTGAGCTGCACGCCGCGGTGAGTGCTGCCGCTCCACAGGCACTCGAGTTTGTCGCCGAGCTCGGCATGCCAGATCAGCGGCGGCAGATCGTCGATCGCCACCGTCATCCCGACGTGGTTTACCGGGGCGTTGGTCATCGTCTGGATCGCCCGGTCGGGCCCCGAGCCCCCGCGGAACAGCCAGATGTCACCGGTCCGGGTTTCGGCCAGCGCGCGGTCGAGCGTCACCGTGTTCGCATCCACCAGGGCAGCTTAGGCAGACTGTGGCCATGCGAGGGATATGGAAGTGGGTCGGGCTGGCCGGTGTCGCCGGAGTCGTGGCGGGCGGCGCGCTGGTCGCGCGTGATCAACGCAAGCGCAATTCCTACACTCCGGACGACATCCGGGCGAAGCTGCATCAGCGCCTCGCCGAGTCGGGGTCGGCGGAATAGCCGCAGGCCCCGACGTCGTCAGCGCTCGAGGAACTCCAGGAGGTCGGCGTTGATCACGTCGGCATGCGTGGTGGGTCCTTTGGTTGCTTGGCGGTTACTGATCGACGGGGTTGACGCGACCGACGACCAGCGGATCGGCTGGGGTGAACGGGAATTGCGGCAGGTCTTCGATGTGAGTGTTGAAGGCGGCGGCCAGCACCTCGCGTGAGTACGCGCTCGCCGAAGCACGGTAACCGATGTCCGCGGGAACGGGCTGGTCGAAGAAGATCAGGAAGTGCCAGTCGTCGGTCCCGATGTTCTCGATGTGGTGCGGGTAGGCGCGCGGGATGAAGTACATGTCGCCGGTGGTCATGTTCCAGGTATCAAGCGTGCCATCGGGATTCATGACGGTCATGCGGGCGTCGCCGTGCTGGACGTAACCCATCTCGGCGGTCACCGGATGCCAATGGGGCTCGCGCATCCCGTCGTCGGTCACGCGCAGCGAATACATCGAGATGTCCTTCAGAATCGGCCAGTACTGATCCCTTGCGAAGCGCGCGTTGCCCGTGGCGTAGTTCAGCGGGGGCTCCTGGCCTTCGATGTCGAACTTGTGCGGATCGCTGAAGTACGCGCTCGCCGGGATCACGGGATCGCCGATGCGGGCGGCCAGCTTGTGGTCGGCGGTGGTGCGGCGGATCTTGGCGAGGTCGGAGGCGGGCAGATCGTAGGTGTTGCCGAGCACGGCGTCACTGAATGCGCCGAACGTGGCGCCGAATCCGAAGTCCTCGGGACGTTCGTCGCGGAAGGCGATGATGAACTCGGCGACGTCCTCGCCGACGTTCTCGATGTGGTGAAGCGATCCGGAGTTGGCGTGGAACATCTGCCCGGCGGTGACGATGAAGCTGGAGAACTTGCTGCCGTCGTCGAGGATCGACACCAGTGCGGTGCCGGACACGCAGTAGGTCAGTTCGTTGGCGTTGGCGTGCCAGTGCGGAGTCCGCATCGCGCCAGGGTTGAGCAGCACCCGCTTGATCGACAGACCCTTGAGGATCGGCAGGTTGTCGGCGGTGACCCGTCGCATCGAGCCCAGCTCGGACTCCTCGACGATCTCGCCGTCGAGGAGGGAGAGGGTGTGGCTGCTGCGGGTGATGGACGTCGTCATGGTCAAGCCTCCTGGTTGGCGGTCAAAGGTGCCTGCGGTGTGACGTTGATCTTGCTCGAATCACGGCCCGGCTGTCGGCAACGCTGACCGCAATCAGGTGTGGCGGCTGGCCGGACAACCCATTACCGGGTAGCTGCAAGGCCTGCCACGAGTCACACCCGCACCGCGTAGAGGCGGTGACTGCCGCTGAAGCCCTTCAGTTCGACATCGCGGCCGTCGTCGAAGGCGATGCCGTCGTCCTCGGTGCTGTCCGTGCAGGCGTCTCGGACCGACTCGCTGACGAGGACCTCTCCGCCGTCGGCGGCCGATGCGACCCGCGCAGCCATCGCGACGTTGCGACCGAACAGGTCGTCACCACGCCGCACCGACTTGCCTGCGTGGATGCCGATGCGAACCCGGATGCCGCCCGCCCGCTTGCCGAGTTCACGTTGCACGTCGACGCTGCACCTGACGGCTTGCGCCGGATGCGCGAAGGCGATCATGAACCCGTCGCCCTGGCTCTTCACGACGTAACCGTGATGGCGTTTCACGTGGCGGGTGACCATCCTGTCGTGCCGCTCGATCAGCCGGACCCAGGCCCTGTCGCCGATGCGCTCGTTGAGCGCCGTCGACTCCTCGATGTCGGAGAACAGGATGGCGACGCGTCCGTTCGAGGACAGCCGCGCCAGGTCGGGGCGCTCGACCTCGGCCCAGTCGGCGAGGTCCTCGATGTTGGATCGGACCGCTGCGCCGAAGCCCTCCTTGCGCAGGATGTTCGCCGTCTGCCACACCGTCTTGACCGCTCCCC
>NZ_JBOGDD010000321.1:0-5048 GCF_050701675.1 Mycobacterium sp.
TGCTGGCACTTGGCCTTCGGCCGGTGGCCTCGTAGAGATCGGACGAGCCCGTCAGCCGGGAGGCGAACTCGTTGAGTGTTGCGGGCTCGCCCCGCCAGTAGTCGCGCACAGTATCGCGGTATTGCCCGTTCCACTCGGTCCACAAACCAGGAAAGTTCCCGACCTGGTAACCGCCCTCGCCGATGTCCCACGGTTCGGCGATCAGCTTCACCTGGCTGATCACCGGATCCTGCTGGACCAGGTCGAAGAACGCCGAGAGTCGGTCCACCTCGTAGAACTCGCGAGCCAGCGTGGACGCCAGGTCGAAGCGGAAACCGTCGACGTGCATGTCGAGCACCCAGTACCGCAGCGAATCCATGATGAGCTGAAGCGAATGGGGGTGGCGCACGTTGAGACTGTTACCCGTACCGGTGAAGTCCTTGTAGAGCTTCAGATCACCGTCGAGTAGCCGGTAGTAGCCGGCGTTGTCGATGCCGCGGAAGTTGATCGTCGGACCGAGGTGGTTTCCTTCGGCGGTGTGGTTGTAGACGACGTCGAGGATGACCTCGATCCCTGCGGCGTGGAAGGACCTGACCATGTTCTTGAACTCGGCGACGGCACCGCCCGCGGCCTGGTTGGCCGCGTACTGGTAGTGCGGGGCGAAGAAGCCGAAGGTGTTGTAGCCCCAGTAATTCCGCAGACCCAGATCGAGCAGGCGGTGATCGTGCATGAACTGATGCACCGGCATCAGTTCGATGGCCGTCACGTTGAGTGACTTCAAGTGCTCGATGATCACCGGGTGGCACAGCCCGGCGTAGGTGCCCCGCTGGTCCTCGGGGATGCCCGGATGCGTTTGGGTCATGCCCTTGACGTGCGCCTCGTAGATCACGGTCTCGTGGTACGGGGTGTTGGGCGCCCGGTCCGAACCCCAGTTGAAGAACGGGTTGATGACGACGCTGGTCATGGTGTGGCCGAGCGAGTCCACCATGGGTGGGGTGCCGCCAGAGGCGAGGTCGTCCGCCTTCAAGTCGTAGGAGAAGAGGGCCTGGGTGAAGTCGAAGTCGCCATGAAACGACTTGCCGTACGGGTCGAGAAGCAACTTCGAGGGATCGCAGCGATGGCCCGCGTCCGGATCCCACGGCCCGTGGACGCGGAATCCGTAGCGCTGCCCCGGTGTGACGGTCGGCAGGTAGGCATGCCAGACGTAGCTGTCGACCTCGTCGAGGTTGACGCGCTCTTCGGTGCCGTCCTTGCCGATCAGGCAGAGTTCGACCTTCTCGGCGACCTCTGAGAACAACGAAAAGTTGGTGCCTGCACCGTCATGGGTGGCGCCCAGCGGGTATGAGCTACCTGGCCAGATGGCGGAGACCACGGCTCACCACCAGCCGGTGGCGGCGGCGATCTGGCGTCCGAGCTCGTTGGTCATGGTGCGCATATAGGTAGCCGAGATGTGATGAGAATCGTGGTATATCAACACATTTCCCTCCACGGCGCGACAGTAGTCCTGGCGGCACACCGCATTACTCATGTCGAGCGGTTTCAACAGTGGGAACTGCGCGAGGTAGTCCAGGGTCGGATTGTGGTCGGACAGTACCTCGGAACGCTTGATGCCGCAGGAGATGGCCTCGCCGCCGTCGGCGAGGCAGTCGGCGGGGAAGAACGGCTCACCGTCCTTCACCAGCCACGGGGTGTCGCGCATGGCCAGGACCGGAATTCCGGCGTCCCCCAAAGCCTGCCAGATGCCGAGATAGAAGCTCGGCATCACGTCGCCGTCCTTGATGTTCCACGGTCTCGTCGAGGTGGTGAAGACATACGCGGGGCGGTCGGCGATCAGCCGTGGCATCACCTTCTCATTCCATTCGCGACAGTTGGGGTACGGCCGGTTGTCGCCCATCACCAGCGGGTTTTGCTCCGTGGTGAGAGGACAGCCCATCTTGAGGTACGTGACCACCTTGAAGCCGTGCATGCGGCCGAGCAGATCGAGTGCGGTGATCCAGTGCTCGGCGTGTGACCCGCCGGCCAGCGCGATTGTGCGGGTGGCGTTTTGGTCGCCATACGTGCAGTTGATGATGTCGGTGTTGGAGAAGTCGCTGATGCAACCCTGGGTCGTGGACTCGGGGATGTCGTCCTTGGCCTCGAGCACCGTGGGGCGCATCGGAAGCTTGGGCACTCTGACGTGGTTGATGAGGGCGCGTGCCCCGGGGTAGTCGCGCGACGAGAGGCCGGCCAGCTCCTTGCCGTTGGCGCGCTGAATGGTCATGTGCTCACGCCAGGTGAACGACGTAGCCGTCAGTGCGACGGCGAGCAGGGTGACGATCGACCCCATCACGATCGTCGGTCGCCGCAGCCGGGTGCGCAACGGGATGACGACGGCCTGCTTCGCCGCCGACGACGCGCGTAGGCGGAGGGGATCCTCGACGTACGTCATCGTCAGCCACGCCAGCACGCCCGAGACGAGGATGACGATGGAACCCTCGAGGAAGTTCGCACGAGAGTGACCCGAATACGCCAGCCAGAAGATCAGCAGAGGCCAGTGCCACAGGTACAGCGAGTACGCCATCGACCCGAGGGTCACGAATGGCGCCGCCGCCAGCAGCCTGCTCACCGCAGGCAGTCGACCGTGGGCGGCCGCCAGGTGTGGATCGGCCATCCGGTTGGCGCCGCTGAGGATGAACAGCACCGTAGCGCCGACGGGTACCAGTGCCCACGGGCCTGGGAACTCCTTGACGCCGTCGATGAAGGCGCCGCACGACAGGATCGCGGCGAGCGCTACGACTGCCACCGTCGACCGCAGCCACATCGGCCACCGCACATGGGGCACCAGGGCGCCCACTAGAGCGCCGAGCAGCAGCTCCCAACCGCGGGCGAAACTGTTGTAGTAGGCCGTGGACTGGTCGGTATCGTGCGCGATGATCGCGTAGACGAAGGACGCGATCGTCAGCACACTGAGAAGCACGATCAGCGCGACCCTGATGTGCGAGCGCAGACGATTGCGTAGCAGGTAGGCGAGCCCGAAGACCAGTGCGAGGAACGCGATGTAGAACTGGCCCTGCACCGACATCGACCAGATGTGCTGAAGCGGGCTGACGGCCTCGCCCGCGCGCAGGTAGTTCGACGCGGTGTCGGCGAGCTCCCAGTTCTGGTAGTAACCGAGACTGGCCAGGCTCTGATCGGCGA
The DNA here is from genome assembly GCF_050701675.1 of Mycobacterium sp. GTDB lineage: Bacteria > Actinomycetota > Actinomycetes > Mycobacteriales > Mycobacteriaceae > Mycobacterium. The sequence continues at coordinate 3,157 of NZ_JBOGDD010000321.1, forward strand.
AGGTCTCCCACCGCGTCTCGGGTTGGATGAGGATCGTGAGCACGGCCGAGGCGGCGAGCACCACGACCAGGGCGGGCAACAGCCGCCGGATCAATCGCTTCACCTCGGGTACCGGGGACAGCGACGAACCCGAGGTCAGCGCGGTGCGCAGGAGTCGACCCCCGAAGAAGAAACCCGAGAGCGCGAGGAACACGTCGACGCCGCCGGAGACCCTGCCGAACCAGATGTGGAACATGGCGACCAAGGCGATGGCGACACCGCGCAGACCGTCGAGATCATGCCTGTAGAAGCCCGACGTCCGGGTGCCCATCAGGGCGCGCTGAGTGGGTCCGGATCCGGTGTCTGGCACCGCCCGGGCCGGGGAGAGGGTCAACATGGTCGTCGGTCAATCTACCGAATGCCGGGGCTGGTGCGCGTTTTGCGGTGAGGGGTCGTCCGCAGAGAGGATGGCTACGTGCCCGCGATGACCCCTGACCAGATCAGTGCCATCGACTCCGCCCACGTGTGGCATCCGTACAGCAAGATCTCAGCCGACGCGCTTCCAGCCGTGGTGGCGGTTGCGGCGCGCGGTACGTCGCTGACGGTGATCGATGCCGGTCAGCCGATTGAAGTGATCGACGCGATGAGCTCGTGGTGGACCGCCATCCACGGTCACGGCCACCCCGTTCTCGATGCGGCCATCACCCGGCAGCTGGCCACGCTGAACCACGTGATGTTCGGCGGCCTGACCCACGAGCCCGCCGCGCGGCTGGCCCAGTTGTTGGTCGAGATCACCCCGGACGGTCTCGACACGGTGTTCTTCAGTGACTCGGGGTCGGTGGCGGTCGAGGTGGCCGCGAAGATGGCGCTGCAGCACCAGCGGAGTCTGGGCAGGCCGGCGAAGCACCGCCTGATGACCTGGCGAGGCGGCTACCACGGCGACACGTTCACCCCGATGAGCGTTTGCGATCCCGACGGCGGAATGCACTCGATCTGGACGGACGTTCTGACGGCACAGGTCTTCGCGCCGCAGGTGCCAGGAGACTACGACCCCGCCTACAGCGCGGCGTTCGAGGAGCAACTCGCCGAGCACGCGCACGAGCTGGCGGCCGTCATCGTCGAGCCGGTGGTCCAGGGCGCGGGCGGAATGCGGTTCCACGATCCCAGGTACCTGGTGGATCTGAGGGAGGCCTGCTCGCGCCACGACGTGCTACTGATATTCGACGAGATCGCCACCGGATTCGGCAGGACGGGTGAGCTGTTCGCGGCCGACCACGCCGGCGTCTGCCCGGACATCATGTGCGTGGGCAAGGCGTTGACCGGTGGATACCTCACGTTGGCGGCAACGCTGTGTACCGCCGACGTCGCCGAGACCATCAGCTCCGGCGAGCCGGGGGCGCTGATGCACGGGCCGACGTTCATGGCCAACGCGCTGGCCTGCGCGGTGTCGGTGGCCTCGGTCGAGCTGCTGATCGGTCAGGACTGGCGGCAGCGGGTGCGTGACATCGAGGCGGGCCTTGCGGCGGGCCTGGCCCCGGCGGCTGAGCTCCCAGGGGTGGCGGACGTCAGGGTGCTCGGCGCGATCGGGGTGATCGAGATGCGCGAGCCCGTGGACATGGCGGTGGCGACCGACGCCGCGTTGCGCAACGGGGTCTGGTTGCGCCCGTTCCGCAACCTCGTCTACGCGATGCCGCCGTACGTGTGCACTCCCGACGAGGTGGCTCGGATCGGCTCGGCGATGGTCGGCGTGGCGCGTGCGCTAACCTGAACGCTGTTCAAGTTCGGGAGGAGCATCAGTGACGCGCGCAGGTCTTTCGCCGCTGGCCTGGCTCGACGAGGTCGAGCGGCAACGGCGCGCCGCCGGGCTGCGGAGGGTCCTTCGGGTCCGGCGGCCCGTGGGCACTGAACTCGAT
>NZ_JBOGDD010000322.1:0-3948 GCF_050701675.1 Mycobacterium sp.
CGTACCGCTGGTGGTGAGCAGAACCTCGATCATCTCGCTTGGGCAGAGTTTCGGCGGCCCTGGCAACACCGCGCTGCTGGGTGCGCCGCCCGAGCTGACAGCGCTCTACGACAGGGAGCTCGAAGCCAAGGACGACGCCGAATTCACGGCGGTGCAGGCCGAGCAGCAGAAGGCACTCATCAAGGGCTCCTACGTGTTTGCCTATTTCGAGGAAGCCCAGACCTTCGGAGCGGCGCCCAACGTCCACGTCACGTTCCAGACGCAGACCTACCCCGACTTCTACAACGCATGGAAGAAGGCGTGACGGCGGTCCAACCGGTCCATGCCTCGCCCGAGGTTGGCGCCGGTGCTCCGACCGGTTTCGGCGGCCCCGCGTCCAGGCAGCTCACCCGCTACGTCCTTGGCAGGCTGACACAGGCGGTGGTCGTGCTGTGGTTGGCCTACACGCTGACCTTCATCGCGATCACCCTGCTGCCGTCCAACCCGATCGACATGTTCTCCGCCGACGACACCGGTGTCATCGACCCGCAGACCGTCGCGCAGATGAAGCAGTACTACGGCTACGACCACGGCGTCGTCCAGCGGTACTTCATCGAACTGGGCCAACTGGTGCGCGGCGGCCTCGGCTACTCCATGAGCACGGGGCAGACCGTCGCCCAAGCGATCGGCGACGCGGCACTGCCGACCCTGCGCCTGGCATCGACCGCGTTCATCGTGGCCCTCATCATCGCGGGCACCATCGTCGCGACGGCGTCACTGGGCCGCTGGCGCTGGCTGCGATCGTCGGTCGTGGCCCTACCGCCGCTGTTCGCCGCCGCACCGGTCTTCTGGGTCGGCATCGTGGTTCTGAACGTATTGTCGTTCCGGCTGGGTTGGATCTCGGCCTTCCCGGACGGTTCGTTGCCGTCGATCCTGGTGCCCTCGCTGGTGCTGGGCCTGCCACTGTCCGCAGCCATGGCCCAAGTGCTGCTCAAGAGTGTCGACACCGTTCTGGCAAGCGATTTCGTCGACGTCGTGCGCGCGAAGGGTGCCGACAAGCACTGGGTCTTCTGGCGACACGTGGTCCGCAACGCGTCGGGCCCCGGCCTCACCGTGGCGGGCACCGTGCTTGGCACCCTTGTCGGCGGCACCGTGGTCACCGAGACGGTGTTCGCGCGGGCCGGCATCGGGCGGGTGCTGCAGACCGCGGTGTCATCACAGGACGTGTCACTGGTCCAGGGCTTCATCCTGATCATCGCGGGCCTGTACGTGGTGGTGAACCTGATCATCGACCTGCTGTATCCGGCGCTCGATCGACGGATCCTGCTGACGGCAGGCCCCGCACGGAGATGACATGACCATCCAACGAGAGCTCGCACCACCCGGGGCAGCCGCGGTCGCAGGCCTGCTGCCGCGCCGCCGGCGAAACCCGTTGACGCCCAGGGGTATCGTCACCACGCTCGCCCTGCTGGTGCTGGTGACCGTCATCCTGTGGACGTTCGTCCCGTCCTGGTTCACCATCCATGATCCGCTGATCGGGGACCCCACCCAGCGTTTCCTCGCGCCGAGCCTGGAGCACTGGTTCGGCACCGATCGCTCGGGTCGTGACACCTTCACCCGCGTCGTGCACGGCACCCGCAACACCGTCTACGGCGCGGTCATCGGAACGTCCATCGGTCTCGTCGTCGGCACGGTCCTTGGCGTGGCCGCCGGCGTGCTGCGTGGCGTCGTGGATACGGTGTTGATGCGCTTGGTCGACGTCCTGCTCGCCCTGCCCGGCTTCCTACTGGCCCTGTGCATCGTGGCGGCCTTCGGTCCTGGCACCACCCACGTCGCGGTCGGAGTCGGCATCGCGGCCGTGGCCCCGTTCGCCCGGGTGGCCCGCGGTGAGGCGTTGCGCGTCGTCCAGCTCGAGTACGTGGACGCGGCCCGCGTCTCCGGTGCGCGACGCTCCGCGGTGCTCTTCCGTCACGTGCTCCCCAACTCCGCGGGACCCATCGTGGCGCTCATTCCCACGGAGCTGGGCGCGACGATCCTGAACATCGCCGGCCTCGGGTTCCTTGGCTACGGTGCACCACCGCCGACACCGGAATGGGGCACCCTGCTCGCCGAAGGCCGCGACTACCTGGCCAACGCCTGGTGGCTGACCACGCTGCCCGGAATCGTGGTCCTGGTAGCGGTTCTCGCGGTTGCCCGCGCCGGACATCTGCTCGCCCGACGCTTCCGAATCTGACGAAGGAATCCCGATGACGACGACAGCACTGAGGCTCACCGACGACCGCACCGACGAGTCGGGAGGCCGCGACGGCGATCCGGTGCTCGAGATCGCGGATCTGACCATCGCCTACCGCGGTGCCGCGCAGCCCGCCGTACATGGCGCCACCCTGAGCATTCGCGCCGGGGAGGTAGTCGCCGTGATCGGTGAATCGGGCTCGGGCAAGTCGACGTTGAGCAAGGCCGCGATCGGTCTGCTCCCCGACAGCGCTGAGATCGTCAGCGGGTCGATCCGCATCGCGGGCGAAGAGATCATCGGGCGCAGCGAGCGCGATCTCGTCAAGCTGCGCGGCACGGTCGTCGGCCTGGTTCCGCAGGATCCCTCGACGTCCCTAGACCCCGTGCAACCGATCGGCCGACAGGTCACCGAGTTCTTCCGACTGCACCCGGCAGGCCGGGAGCTGTCGCGAGCGCAGCTGCGCACCAAGGCGGTCGAACTCCTGGACCTCGTCGGCATCGACCACCCCGAACAGCGCCTGCGCCAGTACCCGCACGAGCTGTCCGGCGGGATGAAACAGCGAGTGCTGATCGCCATCGCATTCGGGCTGCGGCCCAAGCTGCTGATCGCTGACGAGCCGACCTCCGCGCTGGACGTCACCGTGCAGAAGCAGGTCCTCGAGGTCTTCGACCGCCTCACCGCGGAGACGGGGGTCGCGGTTCTGTTCGTCACCCACAACCTGGCCGTGGCGTCCGACCACGCCGCCCGCGCCATCGTGATGCGCAGTGGCGAGGTGCTCGACAGCGGACCCATCGACGACCTGGTGTTCCGCCCCACCCACGACTACACGCGTGAATTGATCACCAGCGCCTTCGGTTTGGCGCAGCGCACGGCTCCGCGCCGGACGACCGGGGCTGATCCCGATGCCTCCGCCACCCCCGCCATCGAAGTCAGTGGCCTGACGAAGATCTTTTCCCACGGACCCGGCGGGCGCTTCAAGGCGGTCGACGACGTCGCCTTCCCCGTCGCACCCGGCAGCACCTTCGCACTCGTCGGCGAATCGGGTTCAGGCAAGTCGACGACCGCCCGGCTCATCCTCGGTCTGACCAACCCGGACGGCGGTGAGGTGCACGTCCACGGCCGAGAAGTCACCCGCCTCAAGGGCAGCGCCAAACGTGACGTGTGGCGGGAAATTCAACTCGTGCAGCAGAATCCGCAGGTTGCGCTGGATCCCCGCCTCACGATCGAACAGATCGTGGACGAGCCGCTGCGGTCGTTCGGTCTCGGCGGTCGCGCCGACCGGCGCCTGCGGGTGGCGGAACTGTTGGACCAGGTCGGGCTGGCCGGCTCGTTCGCCACCCGCAAACCGCGGGAGCTCTCCGGTGGCCAACAGCAGCGGGTCGCGATCGCCCGTGCACTGGCGCCGCGGTCGCCCATCGTCGTGCTGGACGAAGCTCTTTCGGCGCTCGACGTGGTGACCCAGGACCGCATCCTCGACCTGCTCGAGGAGGTGCAGCGCGAGCTGAAGCTGACGTATCTGTTCATCTCGCACGATTTGGATCTGGTGCGTTCGATCTCCGATTCCGTCGCCGTGATGCGAGCCGGCCGGGTCGTCGAGACCGGCCCGACGGCGGAGATCTTCTCGAATCCGGCCGAGGCGTACACGCGTGCGCTCCTCGATGCGACGCCGGGCCGCCGGCTTCGTGCCCAGCTGACCAACCTCGCGACGGCGTGAACCTAGAGGTGATGTCATGACC
>NZ_JBOGDD010000323.1:0-2083 GCF_050701675.1 Mycobacterium sp.
CGTCCATACTCCGGGGAAGGTCAGAGGCGGCAACGAGAGCGCCCCGATCGTCGCCAGCACCAGCAGCGCAGGAGAGACCCAGCGGTACTTGGCCAGTCCCAACACACCCAGACCAGCCACCGCGAGGTAGCACATGACCTCGAAGATGAGGGACCACAGAGACGCATTCCAGATGCCCGCATACGGAATGTCGCGCGGCGTCCCGCCGACGTCGTATTGGAGCTGTATCAACGCACTGTTCTTCAACACGTACTCGACCGGCGCCGCCGACAACAGCAGCTTCATGGGCGAGCCGCCCTGTATCAGCACACTGACGGGCGCAATGATGAACGCGGTCACCGCCAGCACGACGTAATACCCGGGGAGGATGCGAAGAGCACGAGCGGTCAGATAGTCGCGGATACGCGGGTCACGGAGCCAACTCGAGGTGATGAGGAATCCCGAGAGCCCAAAGAATCCGTCCACCCCGACCGAGAAGAGCAGCTGGAGAACCGCCTTCGATGGGATGAGGTTGCCCGTGAGCGGGAACGAGTGAAACAGGATCACCTCGATCGCCAGAACGAGCCGGCACGCATTCAGCGCATTGTTACGCGGATCGAATACGCGCCCGAGCTTCATTCGTGGCCCCCTGTCCCTGGCAACGTCATCGTATCGTCATCTCGATCCAGGATCGCACTTTCCGCTCACCTCTGCCGGGGGCTGGAACCAATTGCCGCATCTGATGATTCGCGGCGAGCGCGGAAGCGCGATCAACAGGGAAATCGCTGCGCTCAAAGACGATTCGGGGTGCCCTTCGCTATCCACTCGAGAAGCGCAGGCAGGCCTTCCTCTAGCGTCCACTTGGGAACCCATCCGAGCCCGTCGCTTGCCGGCTCGATGTCGCAGCTCGCCGCACGGACGTCGCCGTCGCGAAACTTCCCTACGACGACGGGATCCGGCGCAGCGCAGATGGCGGCTACCTTCCGAGCCAACTCGTGGATGGTCGTTGCGATGCCGGAACCGATGTCGAGGCAACGTTGCCCGTCCGCAGGGGTGTCCACAGCCGCGAACAGCGCATCGACGACATCATCGATGAAGACGAAATCCCGGACTATCCTGCCGTCTTCGTAGACCTCCAACGCGTGTTGTTCGCGCGCGAGTCGTGAGAACAGAGTGACTATTCCGGTATAGGAATTCGTCAGGGACTGGCCCGGTCCGTAGACGTTCTGAAGACGCAGCACACTGAGATTGGTGTCATGCGCGGCCGCCCAGGATGCCAAGATGTGCTCCTGGGCAAGCTTTGTCGCAGCGTAGATGTTGGTAGGACGAGGCTCCGTTCGCCCGGCCCGGCTGGGAAGCGACACCGCTGGTTCGCCCGTTGAACCCTGGGGATCCCAGGTACCGGCCAGGAGCTGCGCGTGGCTGCGAGGTTGCGGGTAGAAGGTCTGCGTGCCGCATTGCCAAGCACCCTCGCCGTAGACCGCCCTTGACGAGGCCAGTACCAGCTGGTCGGGCACGAATGCCGAGCGACTCAGGGCGTCGAGAAGCTGCGTGGTGCCCACCACGTTGACCGAGCCGTGCCGGGTCGCCTCGGAGAGCGACTGTGCCGTTCCCGTCTCGGCAGCCAGATGAACGATCTGGGAGGGTTCGAACAATCCGAGTACGGCATCCCAGTCGGGCGCGTGGGTGACGTCCCCGGTGAGCAGTCGCACCGACCGCGGCAGATCGATTTCTCGACCTCTGGCGTGCACCTGCGGGTGCAGGACGTCCATCACCGCGACGTCGTAACCCGCTTCGACGAGACGGTACGAGAGCGCGGACCCGATGAACCCTGCGCCGCCAGAAATGAGCACGGATTTCGACAAGAGCCGACGCCTCCCCTTCGTATGCAGAGCAACTGGATGACCGGCACACAGCCGAGAGCGCGGTCCATGTCATGGTATCGATGGCATTCCCACCATCACGGAGGGAGCCTCAAGCGCCAGCGCACCCTTCCATCAGATCGGCGGCTCTCGTGACGCTTTCGGCCGGCTTGCTCATCCGGACAGCGATCGCGCGGGCGCGGGCGGCGCACTGCGGGTCGAGGACCTGACGCAGGTCCTCG
>NZ_JBOGDD010000324.1:0-3013 GCF_050701675.1 Mycobacterium sp.
GAATTGCCCTGATAGAACCCATGACCCGTGACATCGTGTCGCTGCGACTCACCCCGATCGAGCCCGCCACCTTCGAGTTCAAACCGGGCCAATATGCCGATCTGCACATCCCGGGAACCGAGGAGCACCGATCCTTCTCGATGGCGACCACCCAGGCGTCTGCCGATGAGGTCGAGTTCCTGATCAAGAAGTACCCCGGGGGCAAGTTCTCGGCGCTGCTCGACGGTCGGCTCAGCGTCGGCGACGAACTCTCGCTGACCGGCCCCTATGGGTCCTTCACCCTGAAGGAGGGTCACGTGTTGCCCGTGGTCTGCATCGGCGGCGGTGCGGGGATGGCGCCGATCCTGTCGCTACTACGCCACATGAACCAGAGCGAGAACACTAGGCCGGTGCGGTTCTACTACGGAGCCCGCACCGCGGCAGATCTGTTCTATCTCGACGAAATCCTGTTACTCGGAAAGGGTTTGGCCAACTTTGAATTCGTAGCCTGCCTCTCCGAGTCTGCCGACGGCTCGGTACCTGACTCGATCACCGTCGAGAAAGGCATGGTCACCGACGTCGTGGCCCGCTACGAAGCGAGCATCGGCAAGACCGAGGTGTACCTGTGCGGACCGCCGCCGATGGTCGATGCCGCGCTCGAGTTCCTGGACAGCAGCTCAGTGCCCAAGGACCAGGTCTTCTACGACAGCTTCACCAGCCCACTCTTCAGCTAGCCCGATCTCCTTCCCACCCAGCTCCGCCCCCCGATCTCTTCCCCGCCCAGCTCCGCCCGAGAGGAATCACATGTCCGCCCCCGAGAAGCCCAGGGAACGCAGTTTCCCGACGATCGAGTTCACCGACTCCGAGGCCGGTGCTTCCGAGTTCCCCAGCTCCAAGAGCCGCAGCTACTCATACTTCAAGCCGGCCAAACTCCGCGCCACGATGTACGAGGACGTGACGGTCGACGTCCAGCCCGACCCGGCGCGCCACCTGTCACAGGGTTGGCTCTACGGCTTCGGCGATGGACCCGGCGGATACCCGCAGGAGTGGACCGCCGCGAAGTCGTCGAACTGGCACGCCTTCCTCGACCCCAACGAGGAATGGAACCAGACCATCTATCGCAACAACTCTGCCGTCGTCCGCCAGGTGGAGCTGTCCCTCAAGAACGCCAAGCGGGCCCGCGCCTACGACGCCTGGAACTCGACCTGGCTGACGTTCGTCGAACGCAATCTCGGTGCCTGGATGCACGCCGAGAACGGATTGGCGCTGCACGTGTTCACGTCCATCCAGCGTTCCGGGCCGTCGAACATGATCAATACCGCAGTCGCGGTCAACGCGGCCCACAAGATGCGCTTCGCCCAGGACCTCGCGCTGTTCAACCTCGACCTGGCTGAGGCGACGGAAGCGTTCGACGGGAGCGTTCACCGGGCGGTATGGCAGGAGGCGCCCGAATGGCAACCCACTCGCCAGGTCGTGGAACAGCTGACGGCAGTGGGGGATTGGTGCCAACTGCTGTTCGCCACCAACATCGTCTTCGAGCAGCTGGTCGGTTCCCTGTTCCGCAGTGAACTCGTCATGCAGATCGCGGCCCGAAACGGCGACTACATCACCCCGACCATCGTCGGCACGGGCGAGCACGACTACGACCGCGACCTGAACTACACGCGCAACCTCTTCCGGCTGCTGACCCGCGATTCCGAATACGGCGCGGCGAACAAGGCGCTCTTCGGTGATTGGCTGCGCATCTGGGTGCCCAGGTGCCTCAACGCTGCGCGGGCGCTGCAACCGATCTGGTCGGCGCCGGCCGACAAGGCAGTCACGTTCGCGTCGAGCATGGACGCGGCCGTGGCCAAGTTCTCCGCCCTTCTTGAAGAAATCGAGCTCGACATCCCAGAGGAGTTGGACAGATGAGCATGCAATTCGGATCAGCCACCGAGTTCTCGAACATGTGCGGCGTCACCCTGATGAACACTCCGATCGGACGGGTCGTCGCCGAAGTCATGGGCGCCAAGGACGGAGTCGAGCTCACCGAGTACCCGTCGATGATCCGGGTCGACGGTGTGCGCCTGCTGGACTTCGACTACGACGAGCTCACCGAGGCGCTCGGTCAGGACTTCGACGGCTCCATCTTCGAGGAGATCAGCTCGACCCACTACGGGCGCATGGTCCACCTCGACGACAAGACGATTCTGGTCGCCAGCCCCGAGGACGCTGCCGAGTACATCGGCTTCGACCTCACCGTGCAGTGATGAGAACCGAGCTCGTGTCCTAGCAACGCCCCACTCAACATCAGCCCGCTCGAAGGGAAGTACGGCCATGGCCAAGGAATTGCGGTTCGGCACGGAGGCGCGGCTGCGCCTCGAACACGGCGTCAACGCACTCGCCGATGCGGTGAAGGTGACGCTCGGCCCCAAGGGACGCAACGCGATCCTGGAGAAGCTGACCGGGCCCCCCACCATCACCAACGACGGCGTCACCATCGCCAGAGAGATCCAACTCCGGGATCCGTTCGCCAACATGGGCGCTCAATTGGTCAAGGAAGTGGCGATGAAGACCAACGGCGTTGTCGGTGACGGCACCACGACGGCGACCGTACTGGCCCAGGCGATGGTCCGGGAAGGACTGCGATCCGTGGACGCCGGTGCCAATCCCATGCGGGTGCGGCGCGGTATCGAACGCACCGTCCCCGTCGTGGTGGAAGCGCTTCGGGCTCACCGCGTTCTCGTCGTCGCCAGCGGCGACCTGCGCCGGATCGCTGCGCTGGCGGCCAGCGATGACGACGCGATCGGTGACGTCATCGCCAGCGCCGTCGATCACGTCGGCAAGGTTGGCGTCGTCACGTGCGAGGAGAGCGACATGCCGGGACTGTCGGTCGACATCGTCGACGGTATCGAGTTCGACCACGGCTACACCTCCGGCTACATGGTCACCGATCACGAACGCATGGAAGCGGTGCTGAACAATCCGCTGATCCTGTTGACCAACAAGAAGATCAGTCAGGTGCAGGAGGTCATGCCCGCCATCGAGGTGGCCA
>NZ_JBOGDD010000325.1:0-6437 GCF_050701675.1 Mycobacterium sp.
CCACCAGCAAGAAGCTCGAGGCGGTTCCGGAGGTGAGGCGTGCGGTGGCGCCGATGTGGGCACACACCGCGGCCCAGTTGTCGATGCACCACTGCTCACGATCCGCCGAGCCGTCGGCGGCATGAGCGGCATCGAGCATGGTGACCATCGCGGCCAGCCGCCGAGCACACGCCGCGGATTCCACCCGGGCCCAGGCACCGACGGCAGAAGCCCCGCAAGTCCCCGCGGTCCAGGCCACCAACTCTTCGAACATGCATTCGAATTTAAACGAGGACTCCGACGGCCGCCAGCCTGAAACCCCAGGTTGGGGACGAATCGGCAACTGTGGATGAACTCGTCGCCACACCCCGAAAACGTCGGAACCACGTGCTAAGCGATGTCCGAAGAAACGACTCAGGACACGGCGAGAATCTCCGCGAGCAGCGCCGGTTCGACGTTGCCGCCCGACACGATCACCACGGTCGGTCCCGGCGGCGTCTCCCGGCTCAGATACGCCGCCAGGGCAGTCGCGCCGCTCGGTTCGACCACCAGGTGCGCACGCAATGCGATCTCGCGGACCGCCTTCCGAATATCATTCTCGGACACCGTGATCACACCATCCAGCACCCTCTGCAGATGGGCAAAGGTCAACTCCGAAGGCTGCGACCGAAGGCCGTCGGCGATGGTGCGGTTGCGGTCCGCGATCGGCCAGTCGACGCGATGACCCGCGGCCAGGCTCGCGGCCGTATCGGCGGCGAGTTCGGGTTCCACGCCGATGACCGCGGCTTGGGGCACTAACGCCTTGACGGCGGTGCCGATGCCCGACGCCAGTCCCCCACCGCTGACCGGAACGATGACATTGGCGACGTCGGGCAGATCTTCGGCGATCTCCAGTCCGATGGTCCCCTGCCCGGCGATGACGTCCGGATGATCGAACGGCGGTATCAGGACGCCACCGGTCCTGGCCACCAGTTCGTCGGCGACCCTCTCGCGTTCACCCGCCGCGCACAGCACGACCTCTGCCCCGTGGCTGCGCGTCGCGGCGATCTTGACCTCGGGAGTCTCGCGGGGCATGACGATTTGTGCGGCGATCCCGTAGACCGCCGCTGCGTACGCCACCGCCTGAGCGTGGTTCCCACTCGAGTATGCGACGACGCCGCGCGCGCGGGTCGCGTCGTCGAGCCGTCCGATGGCGTTGAACGCGCCCCGGACCTTGAATGCGCCGATCGCCTGCAGGTTCTCGGGTTTGAGCCACAGTGGGCGGGCGGGATCGCCCCAGGGTGCCGGGATGAGCGGTGTGCGGAAGACCGCGCCGCGGATCCGGTCGGCCGCCGCGCGGATATCGTCGATCGTCACCAGTCGCACGACCAGCGATCCTAGCGGCAGGGCCGATTGCCGGGGCAGCCGTGACCCTGCAAGGTATGCGGTGTGACCGAAGCCTTCTCGTTGCCGATCGTGCCGCGCTACGCCGAAGTCGACCAGCAGGGCGTGGTCTTCAACAGCCACTACCTCACCTGGTTCGACGAGGCGTCCAACGCGTTCTTCGACCACCTCGGCGTATCCGTCACCGAGTTCGACGCCTGGGGTCTCGACGTGCAGGTCGTTCACACCGAGATCGACTACGTCGTGCCGATCCGCTGGCGTGATTCGGTGCACGTCGAAACGCGGTGCGAGTCGGTGGGCACGACGAGCTTCACGCTGCGGTTCGACGTGCTGCGCCGAGGCGGTGACGGGGTCGAGATCGCAGCGGCTCGCGGGCGCAACGTCTACGTCGTCGTGTCGACCGATGACTGGGCCAAGCGCGGCGTTCCGGCGGGACTGCGGAACGCCCTTACTTCCCTTGCGGGTCAAGGCCGGAACGCCACTGATGGCGGTATTGTCAGCCGATGAGCCACGACCACGGGGACAACGACTCTCAAGGACCACATCGGGAACTACCACCGGGAATGGTCGAACAGCTCGACCTGCCCTACTCGGGGCTCGCGACCTTCGGACATCGGCCGTTCCTGACCGAGGTGTCCCAGCTGGACTCGTGGCGCCCCGACGTTGCCATCGTCGGCGCCCCGTTCGACGTCGGCACGACGAATCGGCCGGGTGCGAGGTTCGGTCCACGGGCGATCCGGGCCACCGCGTACGAGCCCGGTACCTATCACATGGATCTGGGTCTGGAGATCTTCGACTGGCTGGAGGTCGTCGACTTCGGCGACGCGTTCTGCCCGCACGGTCAGACCGAGGTATCCCACCAGAACATCAAGGAGCGCGTCGCGGCCGTCGCCTCCCGCGGCATCGTGCCCGTCGTCCTCGGCGGGGACCACTCGATCACGTGGCCCTCGGCGACCGCGGTGGCCGACGTGCACGGCTACGGCAACGTCGGCATCGTGCACTTCGACGCCCATGCCGACACTGCCGACATCATCGATGGCAACCTCGCCAGCCACGGCACCCCGATGCGTCGGCTCATCGAGTCCGGCGCCGTGCCGGGTACGCACTTCGTCCAGGTCGGCCTCCGCGGCTACTGGCCCCCGCAGGACACCTTCGAGTGGATGCAGGAACAGGGCATGGTCTGGCACACCATGCAGGAGATCTGGGAGCGCGGATTCAAGGCGGTGATGGTCGACGCGGTCGGCGAGGCGCTGGCCAAGGCCGACAAGCTGTACCTGTCGGTGGACATCGACGTGCTCGACCCGGCCCACGCGCCCGGCACGGGCACACCGGAGCCGGGCGGGATCACCAGCGTCGACCTGCTGAGGATGGTGCGCCAACTCTGTTACGAGCACGACGTCGCAGGCGTTGACGTCGTCGAGGTCGCTCCCGCCTACGACCACGCCGAGCTCACGGTGAACGCCGCGCACCGGGTGGTCTTCGAGGCGCTCGCGGGCATGGCGGCCAGACGGCGCGATGCCGCAGGTGCCGAGATGGGACCGCCGGGCCGACGACCGCCGCCGGCGTCCTGACCGGGGGCGCGAGGAGGTCTAGGTCTTCTTGAGGGTGAACTGGCAGATGTCGGTGTAGCCCTCGTTGAACAGCTCCGCGCAGCCGGTCAGGTACCTCATGTACCTGTCGTAGACCTCTTCGGACTGGATCGCGATGGCCTCGTCCTTGCGCGCCTCCAGTGCCGCGGCCCAGATCTCGAGGGTTCGTGCGTAGTGGAGCCGCAACGGCTGGATCCTGGTGACCTCGAAGCCAACCTTGGCTGCGTGCTCCTCGACGGTCACTACATGCGGCAGGTCTCCACCCGGGAAGATCTCCTCCATGATGAACTTGAAGAACTTGAGCTTCGTCATGGTCAGCGGCAGGGCGCGCTCGGCGAATTGATCGTCACTGGGCTTGATGATGGTGTGCAGCATCATCACGCCACCGACGGGCAACGCCGCATACGCCATCTTGAAGAAGTCGTCGTAACGGTCCCGCCCGAAGTGCTCGAAGGCGCCGATCGACACGATGCGATCGACCTGCTCGTGGAACTGCTCCCAGCCCTCGAGCAGAACGCGCTTGCTTCTTGGGGTGTGCGTCTCGGCGAGCAGCTCGGTCACGTGCGCTTGCTGGTTCTTGCTAAGGGTAAGACCGACGACGTTCACGTCGTAGCGCTCGACGGCCCGCTTCACGGTGGCACCCCAGCCGCAGCCGATGTCCAGCAGCGTCATCCCCGGCTCAAGGCCCAGCTTGCCCAGCGACAGATCGATCTTCGCGATCTGGGCTTCTTCCAGCGTCATGTCATCGCGCTCGAAGTACGCGCAGCTGTAGGTCTGCGTGCGATCCAGGAAGAGCCGGAAGAAGTCGTCGGACAGGTCGTAATGCGCCTGCACGTCGTCGAAGTGCGGCTTCAGGTGCTGCGTGTCACTCTTTGTCTCTGGCAAAATTCGGCCTTTGGCGTCTGGTTGAGTATCGTCCGTAGCTCCATGATTCTGGAGAGCCGCCCCGTGGGTCTGCGCGATCTTCGCAGACTACCCGAATCACGAAGTCAACAGCCAATCAGTTCGCCGCGTTGCGGCGGCGTGTCATCAAGCCGTCATCAATGGGTCTCTTGGGCGCTCGGCGCTGGTCCTCTGGCATTGCCGGATTGCCAGAACCTGTGAAAATCCTGTTTGCTGGATCCATGGGTCCGCTCAGCGTCGGAGCCTTCTCGAGTGACCTGGCAACAGCAGGTCGGTCGTCGGCCCGTCAGTTCTCCCGTGGGAGGAGCTCCGCGGCGAAGCGGTCGATGAACTCGTCGATGGCACCGGCCCCCGTCGGACGGATGACGAACTTGGTCAGCCCGGCTGCGAGGTATCCGTCCAGCATTCGATGCAACTGCGGCCACCCGTCGGCGACGAGCTCGGTCGGGTCGACGTCGGGCCTGCGCTTGCGGATCGCCGCAAGGACCTCGTCGGGCAGGCCGTTCTCGCTGACGGCGACGTTGATCCCGTAGTGGTCCGGTTCGATGGCGCGCCCGGCCTCGGCGGCGGCAGCCTCGATGAGTTCGCGTCCGCGCCGCGCCTCGTCGGGGGTGAGGAAACTACCCAGCCAGCCGTCGGCGAGTCGCCCGATGCGGCGGAAACCCGCGGGCGCGGAGCCACCGAGCCAAATGTCCAGTGGCTTGTCGAGTACCGGGCCGACGGCGACGGACGTGGCCTTGAAGAAGTCACCCGAGAAGTCCGTGCCGTCGGAGCTCAGCGCAGACCTCAGCATGCGCAACGACTCGTCGAAGACCGCCGCGCGCTGCCCGTCGGGCACGACGAACACCTGCCGTTCGGCTGGGAGCGCGGACCGCAGCCCGAAGACGGGCAGGACACGCTTCGGGGCGAGCGCGGCCAGCGACGCCAGCTGCTTGGCCACCAGGACTGGATGACGTCCCGGCAGCACCACCACCGACGTGCCCACCTTCAGCTTGGTGGTCCTGGCCAAGGCGTATGCCATCCCGATGAACGGGTCGATGGCATCGGTGTAGACCAGCTCCGAGAACCACAGCGAGTCGATGCCGGCCGCCTCGAGGCGGTCGACAACGGGTGATAGTTGCGCTGGGGTGCTCTCGTCCCCCGCGCCGAGACCGACCCCGAACCGGACCTTCATCGAATCAGCTCCACTCACGTCTGTGCCTCGGCGATCTCTTCCGCTGTCGCACGCGCGGGAAGACCTTCACCACAACCGAAGTCGAGCCCTCGATCATCCATCACCGCTCGAATGGCCACCTCGACAGTTAACGCCATACCGACCCGACCGGCAGAGCCGCGCGGATAAAGTGACCGTCGACGTTCATTGGTTCCGCGATAGGGAAAGAGAACCAGGGTGATTCGAAGAAGGAACCGTGTCAGGGCTGCCGTGATCGGCGCGGCAGCCGCGTCCGTCTGCGTCCTGGCGCCACTGCCCATCGCCAACGCCGACGATCCCTACCTGGTGGGTACGTGGAGCGGCCACCGCGAGCGCATCGCGAGCACCGACGGGTACCGCAACGGGGATGCCACCCTCGTCGTCACCGAGCAGACGGGCTTGACGTTCAAGGCGTCCCTGACCCGGACGAATCCCGGCGGCGACGAATCGGACCAACTGATCGGGGCGTCCACCCCCGACGGAACCATCATCACGGGATCCGACGCGGAAGGCACCTACAGCTTCAAGCTCATCGACCCGGTCACTCTCGACTACTGCTACTCCATGCACGGCGCCGGTTACCGCACTACGTGCGGCCGGCTTCACAAGCAGGTCTAGGGATGCAGGCCTCGGTCACCGTCGCCATGGACGCTCCCGCGCAGGAGGTCTGGGACCTCGTCGCGGACATCCGCAACACCGGCAAGTTCTCCCCAGAGACGTTCGAGGCCGAGTGGCTCGACGGCGCAATGGGTCCTGCACTCGGCGCCACGTTCCGAGGGCACGTCAAGCGCAACGAGATCGGACCCGTCTACTGGACGACGTGCCGAGTGACCGCGTGTGAGCCTGGCCGCGAATTCGGCTTCGAAGTGCTGCTCGGCGGCAAGCCGGTCAACAATTGGCACTACCTCTTCGCACCCGTGAATGGCGGCACTGAGGTAACCGAGTCCTTTCGGATGAGCGAAGGCTTGATGACCACGCTGTTCGGGCTGTTCGGTGGCCAGCTCCGAACGCGGCGCAACATCCGTGACATGCGCAAGACCCTGGAGCGGATCAAGGCCGTCGTAGAGGCCTGAGACGGGAAAGGGGTCGACGGGCGGCCGGTGGCGTCGCTAGCGTGTCGGCAGTGCCGACGACCGAGACGGAACTGCTGCACGAGCGCTCGCACGTCCAGCCCTTCGCGACCCGACCCGTCGTGGCTCTGGCCGCTGTCGTCGGCGTCGCGCACTGCGTGGCTGCACTGTTCAGCCGTGGTTACTGGTTCGACGAGGTGTACGTGGTGGCCACCGGCCGCGACCACCTGGACTGGGGCTCTGCCGACCAACCGTCGCTGACACCGGCGCTGGCGGCGCTGATCGACGCCGTCGCGCCGGGTTCACTGATCGCATTGAGGT
>NZ_JBOGDD010000326.1:0-3445 GCF_050701675.1 Mycobacterium sp.
TCCCTGCGCTGCGACGTCTCGCAGATCGACGACGTTCGGCAACTGGCCACCGACGCACAGGCCTGGCTCGACGGCCCGCCGACGCTGGTGATCAACAACGCCGGGGTGGGTGCCGGGGGCGCCCCGATCGGCGGCATCGACCTCGACGACTGGCAGTGGACCCTCGGCATCAACCTGTGGGGCCCGATCTACGGCTGTCACGTGTTCACCCCGATCCTGCGCGAGGCCGGTGGACCGGGCGGCATCATCAACGTCGCCTCCGCCGCCGCCTTCGGTGCGGCCCCGGGAATGGCGGCCTACAACGTCAGCAAGGCAGGCGTGCTGTCGCTGTCGGAGACGCTGGCCGCCGAACTATCGGGCACGGGAATCAACGTGACGGTCCTCTGCCCTACCTTCGTCAAGACCAATATCGTTGAAGCGGGCCGGATCTCCGCGCAGTCGACCCAGCTTGCCGACAAGTTGATGCGATGGACCGGCTTCTCTCCCGAGCGCGTCGCGGCCAAGTGTCTGGACACCAACGATCGCGGCGGCCTCTATTGCATGCCGCAGCCCGACGCCAGAATCGGCTGGGGCATCAAGCGCTTCACCCCGACGGTGTACACCCGCGCCGTCGGCTTGACCACTCGCGCAACCACTTAGGAGAATCGCCATGGCTCCCAAAAGCGGCCTAGACATGGATGCAATGCTCACGAAGATCAAGGACCGCCAGTGGGCACTGGCCGACATCGACTGGGACGCACCCGGCGCCGAGACCATCAGCGACGAGTTCCGGCCCAAGCTCAAGGCGTTCATGGCCGACCTGTGCTGGATCGAGAACGTCGGCGCACGCGGATTCGCCGCGCTGGCGAAGAAGGCGCCGACGCCGGTGCTCGCCGAGATCTACCGCTACTTCCACGCCGAGGAGCAGCGCCACGCCAACGCCGAACTGGCGCTGATGAAGCGCTGGGGCATGCTTGAGGACGGCGAGATGCCCGAGCCCAACATCAACATCCGCCTGGCCATCCAGTGGCTGGACCATTACTCCGACGACATGTCGCTATCGATTCTGGGCACCGTGATCCCGATGCTCGAGGTCGCCCTGGACGGCGCGCTTCTCAAGTTCCTGCTCGAGGAAGTCCACGACCCGGTCTGCCATCAGGTCTTCGAGAAGATCAACAACGACGAATCACGCCACATCGCAGTCGACTTCGACGTCCTCAACATGATCGGCAACACCACCGCCCGGCGATTGGCCATCCAGTTCGTCGGCAACGTCGCCTCACCCGGCGTGATCATCGGCGCCCTGATGTACGCGCCCCTGCTCAACCGCATGCGCAACAACATCGTCGGAATGGGCCTGGAGCCCGAGCGGCTCTACGCCGCGATGAAGCGCTTCAAGCAACTCGGCGAGCGCGCCGAGTTCACCCGCCGCGTGCCGACCTACCAGATCCTGAAGCTCCACGCCCGCTGGGTCGTCAACCCGGACAACCCCTACCACTACCTGGCCAATTCGATGGTCTGGCTCTCCGACCGCTATCCGAGTCCCCTGCTCAGCCCGATCCCCAGCTGGTTCAAGGAACTCACCCACGAGCCGTCGGCCTGACATGACCGACGTCCACGTCTACGACACCCTCATCGTCGGTACCGGATTCACCGGCATCGGCGCCGCCATCAAGTTGACTCGGGCCGGGGTCGACGACATCGTCATCGTCGAGCGCGACGAGCGCGTCGGTGGCACCTGGCGGGACAACACGTATCCCGGTGCAGCGTGCGACATTCCGTCGCTGCTCTATTCGTTCTCCTTCGTCGCGAACCCCACCTGGTCGCGGGCGTACTCCCCCGCCGACGAGATTCGTCAGCACATCGAGGACATGGTCGACCGGTTCGACCTGCGGCGTCGCATCGACTTCGGCGTCGAGGTCTCTCGCCTGGCGTTCGACGAGGACCAGGGCATCTGGGAGGTCGCAACGACAGGCCGCAAGCGCTACCGCGCCCGCACCGTCGTGCTGGCGTCCGGCCCACTGCCGGACCATAAGTGGCCCGACGTCCGCGGGATCGACACCTACGAGGGTCACAAGATCCACAGCGCCCGCTGGGATCACGACTACGACTTCACCGGCAAGCGGGTGGCGGTCATCGGCACCGGCGCGAGCGCCGTGCAGATCGTGCCCGAGCTGGTCAAGCAGGCGGGGTTCGTCAAGGTCTTCCAGCGCACCCCCGGTTGGGTAATCCCGCGCCTGGACGTCGCCACGCCTGAACGCGCGCAGGAGCTGTTCGCGAAAGTCCCTGCGGTGCAGCGACTTGCTCGCCAGGCGCTGTTCTGGGGCCACGAGGCCAGCGCGACCGCGTTGGTGTGGGATTCTCCGCTGAGCTCGCTGGTCGCGCGTCTCGGCAAGGCGCACCTGCACAGGCAGGTCAAGGATCCGTGGCTGCGCAGACAGCTGACGCCGGACTTCACCCCCGGCTGCAAGCGGATGCTGATCTCCAGCGACTACTACCCCGCCCTCCAGCGCGACAACTGCAAGCTCATCGACTGGCCGATCGCCACCATGAGCCCGGTGGGCATCCGCACCAGTGACGGCGTGGAGCACCACCTGGACGCCGTCGTGTTCGCCACCGGGTACGACGTCCACCTGACCGGACCGCCGTATTCGGTCACCGGCCTCGGCGACCGGTCGCTCGCCGACGAATGGACCCGCGGCGCGCAGGCCTACAAGAGCATCAATGCGAGCGGCTATCCCAACCTGTTCTTCATGACCGGACCCAACTCGGGCCCGGGGCACAACTCACTGCTGGTGTTCGTGGAGGGGCAGATCGACTACGCGGTCGCAGGCATCACCGCGATCTTGAAGAACGACCTGCGGTACCTCGACGTGCGTGCCGAGGTTCAGCGCAGGCACAACGAACGGCTGCAGAAGCGGCTGACCAAGACCACCTGGATGAGCGGCTGCAGCAGCTGGTACCTGACCGCCGACGGGTTCAACGCGTCAATGTACCCAGGCTTCGCCACACAGTATCTTCGACAGATGCGCGACTTCCGATTCGGCGATTACGACGCCGTGGCACGCCACTCACCCGCTGTCGTCGGCATGCCCTCGTCGGCCTGAGATGCCGCCGGCCAAGCCGCCGCGGCAACACGCCGGCGCCATCTCGACGATCCTCAACGGGCTCCGTCGCGCCCCAAGACAGATCCGGCGGGGCTCGCGCGACGTCATCGAGAACGCGGTCTCGCAGCTGTTCGACGCGGCCGTGCAACCGCACGGCGTCGAGGCGTCCGGTGAGTACCGAATCGAGGAGCTGGCCCGGCTGGCGGGCACCACGACGCGCAACATCCGGGTGTACCGGGACCGCGGTCTGCTGCATCCCCCGTTGCGGGTGGGCCGCATCGCGCTGTTCAACGACACGCACCTGACCCGGTTGCGCCTCATCACGTCGATGCTCGACCGGGGCTACAACATCGCCCACG
>NZ_JBOGDD010000327.1:0-2788 GCF_050701675.1 Mycobacterium sp.
CGATCGACACCGAGGACATGGCAGGCATCCTCATTCGGTTCGACGACGAATCGCGCGGCGTCCTCACGCTGTCTCAGGTCTCACCGGGCCGAAAGAACCATCTGTCCCTGGAGGTGAGTGGATCCAAGGCGTCCCTGCGCTGGTGTGCGGAGAACCCCGAAGAACTATGGATCGGGCGTCGCGACGAGCCCAACCAGATCCTGCTGCGCGGCGCGGTGCCCGGTGGTCAGACAGCCACGGCCGGCGACTACCCCGCCGGACACGTGCAGGGATTCCCGGATGCGTTCAAGGCGATGTACCGCGCCGTCTACCAGGCCGTGGCAGCCGGCGGACCCACGGCCACTCCGGACTACCCGACGTTCGACGACGGCTTCGAGCAGGCCATCATCGCCGACGCCATCGCCGCAAGCGCGGAGAACGGCACGTGGACGCACGTCGACCGAACTTCATTGCGCTGAGGCATCTGGCTGAGCTGGCCGAGCGGGGCTAAGCGTGCGGGCCGATCAACACGACGTCCGTCTTGGTCATCTCGTCATCTCCCTCAACTACCCTGCGGCACTTCGAGGAAGCCCGGTTCGCCCGCGTCGACCACGGAGTTGAACCGGTGCCGGGTCTCGAGCTCGCTGATCGCTCGGACGACGTCCTCGGGAAGCGCATCGATGTCGGCGTTCTCGGCGATGCGGGCAGGCGTCACCGACGACGTCAGAACCGCGGTGCCGCGTTGGATGCCCCAGGCGAGAAGCACTTGCGCAGGCGTCTGTCTCAGTTGTTCGCTCGCCTCCACGATGAGCGGGTCGTCGAGAAGTCGCGGCTGCAGCGCGTGCCCCAACGGCGCGAACGCCAGCAGGACGATGCCTTCGGTCTGGCACAGTTGGTGCAGGCCCCATTGCGGGTGGTATGGGTGGGATTCGACTTCCACGACGACTGGCTTGATCCTGGCGGTGTCAATGATTTCCCTGGTGCCCTCGACGTCGATGTCGGACAGGCCGATCGCTCGCGAAAGTCCCTCGTCGACAAGGTTTTCCATGGCCGTCCAGGTTTCCCCAAGGGTGACCCCGTCGTCATACACGATGGCGCCGTGAGGGTGCCGGGGATCTTGGTCGTCGCCGGGCTTGAACGCGAACGGGGTGTGCACCAGATAGAGATCGACCGAGTCCAACCCGAGCTTGCGCAGGCTGGCCTGCAGGGCGGGTTTGACCCGCTCGGGTCGATGGTTGTTGTTCCACAGCTTCGTGGTGACGAACAGGTCCTCGCGGCGGATCGCGCCGCTGGCGAGCAGGTCCTTGAGTGCGGCGCCGACCTCGGCCTCGTTGCGGTACCGCTCGGCACAGTCGAGATGGCGGAATCCGACCTCGATGGCGGCCGTGGTGGCGTTGCGCGTCTTTCTGCTGTCGGAGACCAGCGTTCCGAACCCGAGGGCCGGGATCTGGCCGTCGCCATTGTTCAAGGCGAATCCGTGGTGCCTTGGATCGTCAATCGTTGTCATGTCGTTCAGACTCCTTGCTCATCAGTTGCGTATCGGTTGTCTTGTTTGGCGGCAAAGCCTTTCGGCGGCACGACTATCGGTCGCCCCCCTTGAAGTAGTGCACGGCCTCGGCGGTGGTCCACACCGCGCTGGCGAGGAATCGGAAATTGACCAGCGCCGCGAGGTAGCCGTCGCCTTCGGGCAGCCGCGGGCCCGCCGTGGCGTCTTTGACCACCACTACCTCGAAGCCCTGCTCGACGAGTTCGCGCATGTGGCCTTCGACGCAGAGGTTGGCGGCCATGCCCGCGAGAATGACCTGGTTGATGCCGCGTTTACGCAACTGCAGGACGAGGTCGTTCGACTCGGGGCCGACGATCTTGTGGGGAGAGGCGATCACGGTGCGGCCGTCGTGGATGTGGTGCTGGTAGGCGGGAAGGAAGTCAGCCCCCGACCCGGCGAAGCCGTCCAACGTGTACGCGCCCTGGCGCCCGAACATGCCGACGCCGCCCATGAACTGCTCGAGCGGATCGCCGAACCGCCACTGCGTGTCGGTGGGATAGAAGTAGTGCGGGGACACCGCGACGGTGATTCCCGCGAGCTTCGCCGCGTCGAACAGTTCGCCGATGTGAGCCACCGTGCCGTTCTCTTGGATGCTGTCGCCGAATACCGACCAGGACACGCCTTCCGGACTGAGGAAGTCGACCTGGGGATCGGTCACGACGAGAGCGGCATGGTCGAGATCGAGTACGAAGCCCGAAGGAGGCAGCGCGGGATTCAGCGGTTCGGCGTAGATGGTCGGGTCAGTCATTGGAACGATCCTTGGGTCGATGAACGAACTATCGTCATCGATTATAGGTGACCGGTCGTCTATCTACAATCATCACAGGTCATCAGGTACCAAGGCGGGTTCGATCAGCGCAGAAGCGCCGGGACGGTCACCGATTCGAACCGCGCGTACGGCGTGCGACTGCGGGCCACCTTGCCGCGAAGGGCCGCACCTTCCCACGCCTCGATCAGCATGGCGGCGAGCTCGTCGGCATCGAGGTCGGTGCGGATCCCGCCCGAGCGGCGCTGTCCTGATCGCACGCACGCCGTGAGCGCAGCGTCCCACCGATCGAGGATGCTGGCGAGTTGATCGCGAACCGCGTCACTCGAACCACCGAGCTCCAGGGACAAGTTGCCGATCAAGCAGCCAAGGAGGAAGTCGCCGGCTTCGTGTTCGTCAGCGAGCGCGTGGAAGAAGCTGGTGATGCGCTCCTGCGCTGGCCCGTCCGCGTCGAGAATGGGCAGGATCCGTTGCTCGATGTCGGCCCAGTAGTGCTC
>NZ_JBOGDD010000328.1:0-5530 GCF_050701675.1 Mycobacterium sp.
CGGTCCCTCGATCCACGCCTTCCGTGACGTCAATCGGGTCATCGCCGGGCTGGCCGACACGGCCGGAGCCCGGCTGTACGTGGTCGGCGGCTTCTCCTCCCTACGGCCGGCACCCGGCGCGGACCGCTTCGTCACCGACCTCAGCAACGTCCCTGCCGAGATTCGCGATGAGGTTCGCGCCGGCGCCGCGCTGATCACCGAGGATCTGCCGGCGACACCCGCGAGCCTGGACTGGGTCTTCGTGAGCCCGGCCCTGCGATTCGGCGCCCACGCGCCCAGCGAGTCGCTGGGCCGCTACGAACTGGGCGACGACGTCGCCGTCGAGCCGGACACCGGAGGCATGATCTCGGCCGCCGACTACGCCCTGGGGCTCGTCGACCTCATCGACAAGGACGCCCATCACAGGGCGCACGTGAACCTCGGAAATCCGGCCTGACGAATTAAACCCGCCGACGAACACGTCGGCTGAGACTGCGGTCCATGCGAAAGTACGGGTATGACAACATTCGTCATCGATGCACAGGTGGCCATCGACCTCGCCACAGGCGGAGCGACCATTCCACCGGAGCACAGCCTGGCGGCTCCCACCCTGCTGCGCTCGCAGGCGCTCGCCCTCGTGTACGAATCGGTGCACCGCGGCGAGATCGATGAACGGACCGGCCGGAAGGTTCTCGACGACATCCGCGGGCTGCGGATCCGACTCCTCGGCGACCGATCACTGCAGGACCACGCATGGCGAATAGCCGCCCAGCTGAACTGGCCGGACACCTACCAGGCCGAGTACATCGCACTGACCCAGCTGCAGGCGGACGCGCTGGCCACCGCGGACAGGAAACTCGCCGCCGCGGCGCGCGCATTCGTCAAAACCGTGTCCCCGCGCGACATCCTGCGGCCGTAGCCCCTTGGACTGCGAGCAACTGGCTACGTGGCAACGCCTAGCTGGTACGCGCGCAGACCGATGACCTTCTCGGCGAGTTCAAGTCGTCATCAAGACGGCACGTGATACCTAGCGGAACGTCGGCTGAACGTGCCTCATTGGGCAAGGGAGCGACCATGTCAGAGAGTGAACCGGATGCCGTGCTGGGGCCGTTCTCGTCTTCTGGCGCGCAAGCGACGCCGTGGGCGTCTGCGTTGGCCATCCTCGGTGTGGCAGAAGTGCGCAATCCCCGCTGTGTGCTGACGACGGGCACGAATGCTTTGAGCGGTGTGGACGTCGTCATCGAGGGTGTTGCGTCCGTGGTCGATGAGCGCTCCGAGCGCGAACCGACCGTCGGATTCGCCTTCGGCAAGCTACCGACGTCCAGCCAGACTCGCTACACGTGGCCGAACCGGTGACGATGATGCCGTCATTGCAGCACCAGATCCAAAGCGTCCTCGACGAACTCGTTGACACCGGAGCCGAAGTCGGCTTGCAGGTTGCCGTCTACCACCACGGCGCCCTCGTGGTCGACGCCGTCGCAGGCGTTGCCGACAGCCAGACTGGGCGCACGGTGACCCCGCAGACCCCGTTCTTCAGCTTCTCTGCCGGCAAGGTCATGACGTCCCTGATCGCTCACCTGCTCGTCAGGATCAGCGCCGTCGGATACGACGCACCTGTGGTCAGCCTGTGGCCGGAGTTCGGTACCCACGGCAAGGCGACTGCGACACTTCGACACGTGCTCACACACTCGGTCGGCGTGCCGGCGATGCCTGGGGGCATCGGCCCTACCGGATTGACTGACTGGTCGCGGGTTTGCGCCGCGATCGCCGACGCCGAACCGCGGTGGCGACCCGGGACCGAGACGGGGTACCACTCGTTCACCTTCGGCTTCCTTGTCGGCGAAATCGCACGCCGGGCGACGGGCAAACCGATGCGGCAACTCTTGCACGAGTGGATCGCCGAGCCCCTTGGAATCGACGGAGGCCTGTACTTCGGTGTGCCCCAAGATGATTTGACCCGGCTGGCACGACTCGAAGACGCCGCACCGGGCCCGGTTGCCCCACCTGACGACAACGCCATTCTTGCGCCATGGGAACTGCAACCGACCGCGGCCATCGGCAACAGCCACGAGATCCTGCAAGCGGACATTCCGTCGGTCGGCACCTTCACCGCGCGGGGAATCGCTGCCATGAACGCCGCGGTGCTCGACGGTCGGCTCATCGATTCACACCAGCTCGCGGAGTTGACGGCGGTGGCCTTCGAGGGCACCGACCAGGTCTTCGGCACCCATGCGCGGCTGGCCCTTGGCTATCCGCTGGGCCGCATCGGCACTCGGCCGGAGGAGACACCGACCACGTTCGGATGGGTCGGTGGCGGCGGCAGCTACGTCTATGCCGACACCGCCACCGGAACCTCCTTCGCCATGACCAAGACCCTTGTGACCTCCCACTTCAACACCGCACAGCGACTCGCGGACCTGACCGCAGCCGAGATCAACTCATGATGTTGGTGGAGACGTGAACACCGCTGACGCCGAGAAGCTCAGTCGTTCTGCTTCGATGCGCACTAGCGCCCGTGTGAACGGCTCCGCCAGTTCCTGAGGCCCTTCGCATCGCGGCCTGAGGAGGGTGCCGACCTACACCCGCTCCTGCGCCAGCCCGGCGAGGTGCTTGAGCGAGTTGTCCAGGTGCTGCCGGTCGAATGGTGGGAAGCCGATGTGTTCACGAATGGCAGGCGGCACCGCCGACCAGTCATACGTCAGGGTGACCTCCGTCCGGTCGTCGCCGACCGGCTCGAGGTCGTAGCGCCAGATCCAGCCACCGAAGTCGAGGGTGGCGTCGTCAGCGCCCTGGCCCGGCAGCCACGCAATCGCATGCGGGGGCTGAAAGACCTCGACCCGGTTGGCCATCTCATAGTGCATGCCCCCGTAGTTGTCGTGGTACATCGCCATTCGGAAAACCTGGCCGACTTCGGTCAGCCGCTTGCCGTCGAGCGACTCCCGCACCCAACCGGTGCCGTCGATCGCCTGATGGGTGGTCGGGTCGGCCAGTACCTCGAACACGGTTTCGGCCGGTGCGTTGATGGTGCACGCGATTCTCATGGTTTCGTCAGTCATGCCCATACCGACCGACGACGGCTCAGAAACTCATCGGAACCGCGCTCGATGTGTCATGGCTTTGGCGTTCTATTCTGCCGTCGGCTCAAGGCCCAACATCGCGGGGTGAAGGAGGCCCGTCAACGTACGCGATACCAGCCGGTAGCCCTTTGCCTCACCGATGTTCGTCGTCGCGTCGCCAAGACGCCGCGTGCTGGCCGACATGGTTCCTACCGATCAACGACCGTTGATTCCCGCCGCACCCTCTTGCGCGCCTCGTTGACGGGCGCGTTGCCCCTCCCGTGCCCAGGGTTTCCAGCATTTCGATGAGGTGACCATCGACTCGGCCTCGCGGGCTTTGACGGTCAACTTGTGCGATGCGTCTGGAAACTCGTTGTACACCAAGGAGTTATTGCCCGCATAGCAGGACCGAGGACCACTCGACGGACACTGACGGTGCCATGGGTAGTCCTCGTCTTGTCAAGATGCCAACGAGTTCTTGTATATCTTGCCGTCCTTCATGATGATCTTGAAGTTGCTTCCGGGGTCGGCAACCAACTGCAGATTGCTCAATGGATCGCCGTCGACAAGCAGCAGATCGGCCAGCGCACCCTGCTCCACCACCCCCAACTTGCCGGTGTACGGGCTGCGCTTGCCCGACATCGCCAGCAGGTCGGCGTTGGTGCCGGTCGCCATCGTCAGGACTTCGGCCGGTGAGAACCATTTGCCGAGTCCTGCGAGCAGTGCGCCCTGTTTGGGCGCCAGTTGGGGGGAGAACAGGATGTCGGTGCCGAAGGCCGTCTTGAGGTGGTACTTACGTGCCAGTTTGTACACGTTGTCGACGCCGGCGACGATCTCCTTGGCCTTGTCGGCCTCTTCCGAGCCGGGCGGGAACGCCCCGATCATCTCCGGCGGAATCGGCTGGGTGCTCAACCAAATGCCCTTGTCGGCCATCTGTTTGGCGGTGGCGTCGTCCATCAGATGACCGTGCTCGATGCACGTGACTCCGGCGGCGATCGCCTGCTGGATGGTGGCAGGTGTATAGGCGTGGACGGTGACGTAGGTACCCCAGTTCGTGGCGGCTTCCACGGCCGCCCGCAGTTCGGGTTCGGTGAACGTGATGACGTCGAGCGGACTGTTCGGCGAGGAGACCCCGCCGCCGGCGGTCAACTTGATCTGTGATGCCCCTTGAAACAGCTGTTCACGGGTGCGCAACCGCACCTCGTCGGGACTGTCGGCAACCGCACTCGCGCCGACCATCTCCTGATGCGACAGCGAACCGGGGTTGCGCGGAAGATCGGCGGGGGTCCGGAAGTCGCCGTGGCCGCTGGTCACCGTGATCATGGCACCCGACGGAAAGATCCGAGGCCCGTCGATCACGCCCGCGTCGATGGCGCGCTTGAGGTCGAAGCTGGGCCCGCCCAGGTCACGCACCGTGGTGAAACCACGCATCAGCGTGTCATGCGCCTCGGCGCCGGCCACCAGGTTGACGTAGCCCACACCCGATGCCATCGCCTGAGCCGGCGAGGGCCGCACGAACATGGTGTGCCAGTGGTCGTCGATGAGTCCGGGCATGAGGGTGCGGCCGCCGCCATCGATCACGGTGGTGTCGCTTCCCGATTCGGTAGGCAGCGCCTCGGTCGAAATCTTCTCGATCCGGTTGCCCTTCACCAGCACGTTCGATGGTGCCGACAGCTTGTCGCCGTGCCCGTCGAAGATCCGGACGTTGCGGAACTCCACCGCCGCGGGCGTCGCCTGGCCGGGTACCGGAGGGGGTGCGGCCGGGGCCGGACCCGGAGGTGGGGGCGCGCTACTCGGCGCGGGTTGGCCGCCGCCGGCCGAACACCCGACAGTCGCCAGAACGATTGACAGCGCGGTGATAAGGCTCAGAGGCCGCATCGGTGTCCCCTCTTCGTGGATGCGAAAGTTACAGCAGGTCTAGCAGAATCGGCAGTACCTGTAGTGCATACCAGGTCGGTTGGGCCTAGTTCCCGCGCGTTGGACACGCGTAATCCCGGGATGTTCCTGGGGGAAGCGAGATAAGAGTGGCCGCGTCTACCTCGTTGACTCGGTGCCTCGGCTGCATCTTGAGGTTCAGACTGTCGATGAGATGCTGCACGGTTGGCGCTACCAGCAACTCTGCCGCAACCTCGACCACGACACGATCGATCGGCGCAATCCAGAGTCTGTCGCGACGAGCTACCTTCTCGGCTCGTACCGCACCGCCACAGCCCCGGAACCGAACTCGAGTTGGCCCATGAGCTTCAAGTCGACATGCTTCGATAGCCCCGCAAACAGCGTCGGCCCATGGCCCACCAGCCTGGGCTGCACGACGAACTCGTACTCATCGATCAACCCCAACTACGCCAACGCCATTGGAAGCTTCACGCCTCCCACGAACAGTCCACTCCCCGACGCCTGCTCGAGCTGTTGAACGGCCTCCCCCAGATCGCCGGGCAGGAGCTCCGCGTTCCAATCCACCGGTCCAGGGTGCTCGACACGACGTACTTCTTTGC
>NZ_JBOGDD010000329.1:0-2052 GCF_050701675.1 Mycobacterium sp.
GTGCAGACCTGTCCGAGGTTGACCACGTAGTCCTGAGCGTCCGCCTGGGCGTCCGTCAATCCGGCGTAGGTCGAGGACCACCTGGAATCAATGTTTCCGTCTCTCGCTCCGACGAGCGGCGTGCCTCCGTTTTCCACCGTGCCGCTCGGGCTGGCGCCGATCGAGAGATTCACATCAGGGCCTGGTGTGGGTGTCGGCGTCGGCGTCGGGGTTGGTGTGGGTGTTGGAGTCGGAGTTGGTGTGGGCGTTGGGGTCGGAGTTGGCGTTGGGGTCGGATTGCCCGCGCCGACGGTGCCCCAGATCTGGAATTCCCAGAGCGAGTAACCGTAGCCCGTGAAGCGATCGATGCCGTGCATGCGGACGTATTGGGCCGTCGTGCCTGCCGTCGCCGCGTAGGTCAAGGGGCTGGTCTTTCCGGAGGTGGAGTTGTTGGTCACACTCGAAGTCGCTCCGAGCGGCGTCCAATCGGTGCCGTTCGTGCTGACGTCAATCGAGTAGTCCTTGCCTCGTGCATCCTCCCAGAACAGCACCACCGAGTGGATCGTGCAGACCTGTCCGAGGTTGACCACGTAGTCCTGAGCGTCCGCCTGGGCGTCCGTCAATCCGGCGTAGGTCGAGGACCACCTGGAATCAATGTTCCCGTCTATCGCTCCGACGAGCGGCGTGCCTCCGTTTTCCACCGTGCCGCTCGGGCTGGCGCCAATCGCCAGGTTCACGTCGCCACTCGGCGTCGGGCTGGGTGTTGGGGTCGGGGTTGGCGTGGGAGTAGGTGTCGGCGTAGGCGTTGGGGTCGGCGTTGGAGTCGGCGTTGGGGTGGGTGTCGGAGTAGGCGTCGGCGTCGGAGTCGGGCTGCCGCCGCCTGCTTCCGTGCCCATGACCTTGAGTTCCCAGAGCGAAGGCCCGTAGCCGCCCGAGCGGAGCGTGCTGTGCAAGCGCACATACCGCACCTGGGTGTTCGCGAACGTCGGGTAGTTCGTGGTCACGTTGCCGCCGGCGGTGTTGTTCGTGACCGGGGTGGCAATATTTTGCCAGCCGTCGCCTGCGTTGATCTTGCCTTCCAGGGTGAAGCTACTGGACTTGGCGTCTTCCCAGATCGTCGTGATCGAGGTGACGTTGCACAGACCGCCGAGATCAACACTCAGATATTCGTTGGTCGTGTCCACGCCATTCTGCTGACTCTGCCAGCGGGTCTGATTGATCCCGAGATCGTCGAAGGCAAGTTTTCCAATCATGCCGCCATTCGTGGATGAGGCGTCGGGGGTCGCGGTCGGAAAGAGCGCGACGTTCGTCGTGAGCTGCGGGCCCACGTTGCTTCCGACAAGGCCGTCAGCGATCGTCTTGTCGGCGCCGGTCACAGCGCCGTCGAAGTTAAGGTCGAGCGCGGCGTTGGAGGTGTTCACGGCGCCGCTGGGCTTGCCAGCCACGATGCGGGAATCGAGTCCGCTGACGATGTGGTCGCCATTCACGTCGCCATTGAGGACGTTGAAGGGCACATCGAGATCCGCGACGTAGACGGACGAGCCGACGTTTGCCGGGGTGCGGACGCCCGCGAGGTGGAGCTTGAGCTTCTGGGCATCGGCGACGCCGGTGAGGTTCACCACGAAGGCCTTGCCGCTGGTGCCACCGCCCTCGTAGCTGGAAGAGCTGATGGTGCCATTGCCGGCTGCGGCGCTATCCTGCTGCTGCAGGGTCGGCGTGATGCCCGTGACCGCTGAGGAGAAGACCACGCGGATCTGGAGGTTGCCGCCCTGGCGGCGGGACTCGGTCACCGGAGCGGCCGAGGGCTCGAGGAGCAGAGGCACTGCTGTGCCGTTGTGCGTGAAGGTCGAGGAGGCGTAGAGGATCGGCGGGACCAGGAGTTTTTGGATCTCGGACTGCGGCACGATGCCGAGGTAGACGCGCGTCTCGTCGATGTTGCCGCCGAGCCATTCGTCGCTCACGTCGGTCTGGGCGATTTCGAGCTGCGCGGGGCCGTCCGCGGCCTGCGCGGCGCCGGCCACGGGGCCTGTGGCGAGCGCGCCGTTCACGTAGAGCGAGCGGGTACCGTTGGGG
>NZ_JBOGDD010000330.1:0-5220 GCF_050701675.1 Mycobacterium sp.
GGGTGATGGTTCCCGCCGGTGCACAAACCCGCCAGGTGATCGGGAAGCTCTCTCGCCTTCTCTCCCCGGGCGACATCGTCGTCGACGGCGGCAACTCCCGGTTCACCGACGACACGGTCAACGCGCACATCCTCGCCGAACACGGCATCAGCTATCTCGATTGCGGGGTCTCCGGCGGGGTGTGGGGACGACAGAACGGCTATGCGTTGATGGCCGGCGGTGACACCGCCGACGTCGACCGGTTGATGCCTGTCTTCGACGCGTTGCGCCGGGACGGTGACAGGGAGGACTCCTTCGTCCACGTCGGCCCGGTCGGCGCAGGCCACTACGCGAAGATGGTGCACAACGGCATCGAGTCCGGGCTGATGCAGGCCTACGCCGAGGGGTACGAATTGCTCGCGGCAGAAGAGTCCGTCGTGGACGTGCCCGCGGTCCTGCGTGCCTGGTCGAAGGGCGCCGTGGTCCGGTCCTCGGTGCTCGACCTCCTCGTGCAGGCCCTGTCCGGGGACCCCGAACTGGCCTCCCCGTCCGACCATGCCGAAGACTCTGGGGAAGGCCGGTGGACGCTCGAAGCCGCCATCGCACACGCCGTTCCCGCACCCGTCATTTCTGCGGCACTGTTTGCGCGGTTCGCCTCCCGTCAGTACGACTCGCCGGCAACGAAGGCCGTCTCGGCGCTGCGTAGCCAGTTCGCCGGGCATGCCATCCGACGCGCCGAACCCGTCGGGATCGGCTGAACCAGCTGTATCGAACCCACGATCGAGCAGTACCAACCGAACACTACGAGCAGAGAGAGCGACCAATGACATTGACAGTGAACGAAATTCGACCGGCACCGGCAGCTAGTGGGTACGTCGCTTCGACGAGCGCCGTGTATCCCGCCGACTGGACCGAGCTGGACACGAAGGCCGTCGACACGGCCCGTGTTCTCGCCGCGGATGCAGTCGAGAAGGTCGGCAACGGCCATCCGGGGACGGCGATGAGCCTGGCCCCACTCGCGTACACCCTGTTCCAGCGTGTGATGCGGCACGATCCTTCGGACGCCGACTGGGTCGGCCGGGACCGCTTGGTGCTCTCGTGTGGGCATTCCAGCCTCACCCTGTACACCCAGCTGTATCTGGCTGGGTACGGCCTCGAACTGGACGACCTGAAGGCGTTGCGCACGTGGGGATCCAAGACGCCTGGCCACCCCGAGGTCGGGCACACCCGCGGTGTGGAGATGACCACCGGCCCGCTGGGCCAGGGTCTGGCGTCCGCGGTCGGAATGGCCATGGCGGCGCGCCGCGAGCGCGGGCTCTTCGACCCTGAGCCCGCCGCGGGGGAGAGCCCGTTCGACCACCACATCTATGTGATTGCCTCGGACGGCGACATCGAGGAGGGTGTCACGTCGGAGGCATCGTCCATCGCGGGTGTGCAGCAGCTGGGCAATCTGACGGTGTTCTACGACGACAACAAGATCTCCATCGAGGACGACACCGCGATCGCGCTGAGTGAGGACGTCGCCACCCGGTACGAGTCGTACGGCTGGCACGTGCAGACCGTCGACGGCGGCGAGAACATCTCCGCGATCCTGGCGGCCACCGAAGCCGCCAAGGCCGTCATTGATCGTCCCTCGATCATCGTGCTGCGCACCGTCATTGGCTACCCGGCACCGAAGAAGATGAACACCGGTGGGGTGCACGGCGCGGCACTTGGCGCCGACGAGGTCGCCGGGGTCAAGCGCGCTCTCGGCTTCGACCCCGACAAGAGCTTCGACGTCGACCCCGAGGTGCTGGCGCACGCGCGGCGGGCCGTCGACCGTGGCGACAAGGCTCGGGCGCAGTGGCAGAAGGAGATGGACACCTTGGCCACCAGGGAGCCGGAACGCTTCGCGCTGTTCTCGCGCCTACGGGAAGGCGCCCTGCCGGACGGCTGGGCGGACGCCCTTCCCACCTACGAACCCGGATCGAAGGGGGTGGCCACCCGCAAGGCGTCCGGTGCCGCGATCAACGCGCTCGCCCCGGTCCTTCCCGAACTCTGGGGTGGGTCCGCCGACCTGGCGGGCAGCAACAACACCACGATCGACGGCGCGGACTCGTTCGGGCCGGTCTCCATCTCCACGAAGGACTGGAACGCCCAACCGTACGGGCGCAACCTGCACTTCGGGATCCGTGAGCACGCGATGGGGTCGATCATCAACGGGATCGCCCTGCACGGGCCGACCCGTCCGTACGGTGGCACGTTCCTGGTGTTCAGCGACTACATGCGACCGGCCGTGCGGCTCGCGGCAGTGATGAAGACGCCCGCCATCTACGTCTGGACGCACGACTCGATCGGGCTCGGCGAAGACGGGCCGACACATCAGCCGGTCGAGCACATCGCCTCGCTGCGCAACATCCCCAACGTCGCGGTCATCCGTCCCGGAGACGCCAACGAGACGTCCCAGGCCTGGCGCGCGGCAGTCGAACACACCACCGGTCCGGTTGCGCTGGCGCTCACCCGCCAGGACATCCCGATCCTCGACGGCACCCGCGAGAAGGCCGCCGAAGGTGTCTCTCGCGGCGGGTACGTCCTTGCCGACGCGTCGAACGGCAGCCCCGAGGTCGTGCTGATCGGCACGGGTTCGGAACTGCAACTCGCCGTCGCCGCCCGCGAAGCGCTCGAGGCCGACGGCGTGCCCACCCGGGTGGTGTCGATGCCGTGCCTGGACTGGTTCGAGTCTCAGGACCAGGACTACCGCGATGCCGTGCTGCCGCCGACGGTGAAGGCCCGTGTTTCGGTGGAAGCCGGGCTGGCCATCTCCTGGTACCGCCTTCTCGGTGATGCCGGCGAGGCCGTCTCGCTCGAGCACTTCGGCGCGTCCGCCGATGGACCAACCCTGTTCCGTGAGTTCGGTATCACCACCGAAGCCGTCACCGCGGCCGCACGGCGCTCACTCGCAAATGTGAAGGGATAGAACAGCATGACTCAGAACGCCAACCTCAAGAAGCTCTCCGAAGCCGGCGTCTCGGTGTGGCTCGACGACCTCTCCCGTGACCGCATCGAGTCCGGCAACCTCGCCGAGCTCATCGCGACCAAGAGCATCGTCGGTGTCACCACCAACCCGTCGATCTTCCAGGCCGCACTGAGCAAGGGGCACGTCTACAGCGCACAGGTCCGGGAGCTCGCCGAGCGCGGTGCCGACGTCGAGGCCACCATTCGCACGGTGACCACGGACGACGTGCGCTCCGCGTGCGACGTCCTCGCCCCGCAGTTCGAGGCGAGCCACGGCGTCGACGGGCGGGTGTCCATCGAGGTCGACCCGCGCCTCGCCCACGACGCTGACAAGACCGTCGCGCAGGCCGTCGAACTGTGGAAGATCGTCGACCGCCCGAACCTGTTCATCAAGATCCCGGCCACCGAGGCCGGTATCCCGGCCATCGCCAAGGTGCTCGGTGAGGGCATCAGCGTCAACGTCACGCTGATCTTCTCGGTGGAACGCTACGAACTCGTCATGGGCGCCTACCTCGACGGCCTCGAGGCCGCAAAGGCGGCCGGGCGCGACCTGTCCCGCATCCACTCGGTGGCCTCGTTCTTCGTCTCCCGCGTCGACACCGAGATCGACAGCCGCCTCGAGAAGATCGGCACCCCGGAGGCTCTCGAGCTGCGCGGCAAGGCGGCGCTCGCCAACGCTCGTCTGGCGTATGCCGCGTACCAGCAGGTCTTCGAGGTGCAGCCGCGATTCCAGCGTCTGCTGGCCGCTGGTGCGCGCCTGCAGCGGGCGCTCTGGGCGTCGACGGGAGTCAAGAACCCCGACTACCCCGACACCCTGTACGTCACTGAATTGGCCGCCCCGAACACCGTGAACACGATGCCGGAGAAGACCCTCGACGCGTTCGCCGATCACGGTGAGGCCGCCGGCGACACCGTGTCCAGCACCGCGGTCGAGTCGCAGGAGGTCTTCGACAAGCTCACTGCCGTCGGGATCGACCTGACCGACGTGTTCGTCGTCCTCGAGAACGAGGGCGTCGACAAGTTCGAGGTCTCCTGGAACGAGCTCCTGGAGGCCACCGCGGAGCAGCTACGTGCCGCCGGAGCCGAAATCCACTGAGACTGCCCTGTTGGATTCAGGCTTCGAGCTCGCCCGCAATGCGCCGTTCGATGCTCGCCCGCGTCACCGCGGGCAGCACGATCAGCCCGTCGAGTTCACGTTGCGCCTTGGAGTAGGCGTTGCGCCGCTCGTCGGGGGTGGCCGATTCATCGGCGGCCACTCGCAGAAGGCGCTGGGCACGTTCCAGCCGCTCCTGCGCCTCGGCGGAGAAGTCGCTGCGCCGCCTGCGAATCGCCTCGGACTCGGCGACGTCGAACGCCGACGCGTAGTCGTGCACGGCGTCGCGGTAGTCGAGTTGGGCGTCTCGGTCGCCGGCGAGATCGTCGGCGACCGCGGGTCGCAGCAGATCGGCGCGGCTGCGGGCCCGGTGGAACTCCGCGGTGAGTGGCTCCCGCATGTCGGTCATCAGCGGAAAGTCGAGCAGCTTGGCGACGTCGATCTCGTAGTCCAGCCAGCGGGCATCGGTTCGGTCGTGCTGTTGGAGCACCCTGCCCACCTCACGGCGTGCCGCGGCCTCGTCGACCTTGCCGCGCCCAGAGGCCTCCGCCACCGCGATCTTGGTCTGCTGCTTGATCCGGTATCGCTCGAGTCGGCGTTCGGCGCGTCGCTCATTGGCCGCGGTGATGGCCCTGACACCGCCGCCGATCACGCCGCCGAGCGGAAAGATCAGCCACCAGAAGTTCCCGGCGAAGTGCAACACGGAGTCCATCGCTCCCAGGATGCCATCGGTCGAGGGGTGGGGTGGTCTCGTCGTCGTTACGCGCCGAGGCCGATCGTCACCCCGATGCCGAGTTCGGCTGCCCGGGCGATGACGAGTTCGGCGGTGACGAGGTCCTGCAACCCGACGCCGACGGACTCGAACAGGGTGATGTCGTCATCCGAGGACCGGCCGTCGTGCGCGCCGACGATGACGCCCCCGAGTTCGGTCCGGACGTCGTCTTCGGTGATGGCCCCTTCGGCGATGGCAAGGAGGACGCCACCGGATTTGGCCATCACGGTCGAGTGGCTGTCGACGATTACACGGGCTCGCCTCATGGCCTCGGAGTCCACCTCGCGATGGTCGGGCCGCGGCGGGGCGCCGACGGCGTTGACGTGCTGGCCGGGCCGCAACCAGGCGCCGAAGACCACGGGCTCGCGGGACGGAGTGAGCG
>NZ_JBOGDD010000331.1:0-2028 GCF_050701675.1 Mycobacterium sp.
ATCGTGCTCCTCGGCGCAACTGCCGTCGTCGCTCTGGCGTCGACGGTAGGTGTGGCCTCTGGTCTACAGCACGGCCATCCCGAGCAGGCCGGCGCCGCAACTGACCACCACGGTCCTAATGTTGGGACTGCAGAGGCACATCACGAACACCCAGAGCCGGCCACGTCCCCACCGAGCGTCGAGTCGATCGGCACGCCCGCCGCACCGATGCCATCTGCACCTCCGGCCCCGTCAGGGGAACAGCCGGAGGACGCTCACGGGGACCATCCCCATAACGAGTGACATCTGAGCTTTAGTGTCCCGACAACATGGCGTATGTCAGTCTTTCCAGTTGGCAGCAACTTTCCGGCTCGGCTGCACCCGCGGAGGCTCGCCAGGCATTTTTGGGTAGTCGGGCGGAAAGTTCATTTCCACTGGATCCGAGTTCCACAGGTCAAGCAGCTGATCGAGCGAGTGCTGCTCATCGTCGAGACCTTGCCAGGGGTCGCCTGCTTCGGTGAGACGTTCCGGCACGGTGGTCACGTTGAGTTCGCGGGGATCTTGGATCCGCTCAAGCTCAGCCCAAGTCACCGGTGTCGAGACCGGCGCCCCGGGGCGCGCTCGAGGAGACCAAGCCGACGCAATCGTTCTGTCCCGACAGTTTTGGTTGTAGTCAACAAAGACCCTATCGCCGCGCAATTCCTTCCACCACTCGGTGGTGACGGCCTTATCGCGCCGCGCCAACTCCCTGCCAAAGGCGATGGCAGCGTGACGTACTTCGCCAAAACCCCAGTCGGACTTTATCCGCAAGAACACGTGTACGCCTCGGCCGCCGGAGGTTTTGCAGTAACTAGTCATTCCGAACTCGCTCAGCAGGTCCCGAGCTGCGAGCGCCACTCTGGTCACTTCGTGGAAGGCGATTCCCGGCTCGGGATCGAGATCAATCCGCAACTCATTCGGTCTATCGACAGAATTCGGATCCTCTGTTCGCCGGACTGGCCACGGATGGAAGGTGATGGTCCCCATCTGGGCGCACCAGGCAAGCACCGCCGGTTCGGTCGGGCAGACTTCGGTGGCGGTTCTGCCGGAAGGGAATGTTATTTCGACCCCATCGACGTAATCCGGCGCATGTCGGATCATGCGCTTTTGGTAGAAGCCCCCGTCGTCTGCGCCTCGTCCTAAGTGCATCCCGGGATGTACGCCGTTGGGCCACCGCTCCAAAGTCGTTGGGCGGTCGTGCAACACGCGTAGAAGTGGCTGGCCTACTGCAATCATGTACTCGACTAGTTCGAGCTTCGTAATCGCTGGCGTGAATTCGGTCGCAGGAAAGACGATGCGGCTTGCGCTGGAGATGCGCAGAGTTCGCGTTGGTGCGCCCGGAGATTCAACCTCTAGCTCGGCATCATCTCTTTTTGCCATCTACCGGTCCTCGCATCCCTCGTAAATACATCTGCTGGCGGGGTCGAGCGCGCCATCCGCGCCCTCAGGACGCTCTGCGTGCCGACGAGCCGCATGGTGGGTGTACCCGCGCGAACTATGAATCAGCACCATGATCAGTGTTCCATGCTCATGGGCTGCGACCTGCGGTTGTAGCGCAATCGGCTCAAGTGTGAAATGCCGTGGGCCGTGCGGTGTCGCGACCCAGCTCTCTTCGCCTGCGACGCGTTGTGCCCAGACTCGACTACAGCGGCCGACTTAGTCCGCCATAAGCTCACTCGCCGGCACATCAAGTGCTTCGGCGATGTCGTACAGCCGCTCGAAGAGCAGTCCGCGCTTGCCGTTCTCGACTTCATTGAGGATCGGCCGCGTGACGCCAGACTTCAGGGCCAATTGCTCCTGAGTGAGGCCGCGCTTCTGCCGCAACTCGCGGATTCGTCTGCCGACGGCCGCCCGCCGACGCTCCCATGCAGCCACGCGCTCCGGACTGTTCTGACTAGGTCGCGTAGGCACGCCCACCAGTAAGGCTGTGCGCGCCTCCGATGTCTGTACTACTAGTATTACACTGTCACTGAGTGATGCGTCACTTCATGCATCTGAAAGGTCGCGACA
>NZ_JBOGDD010000332.1:0-13997 GCF_050701675.1 Mycobacterium sp.
CCGGTCACGATCGTCGGCGCGGGCCTCGGCGGCCTGACGCTCGCGCGCGTGCTGCACGTCCACGGCATCCCCGCAACGGTGTACGACGCGGACCCGTCGGCTGGGGCCCGCACGCAAGGCGGACAGCTCGACATCCACGAGCACGACGGGCAGGTCGCGCTCGAAGCAGCAGGGCTCACCGACGCGTTCCGCGCGATCATCCACGAGGGTGGCGAGGCGTCGCGCGTGCTCGACCAGTACGGCTCGGTGCTGCTCGACGAGCCTGACGACGGCACCCGCGGGCGTCCCGAGGTGCTCCGCGGTGACCTCCGCCGCATCCTGCTCGAGTCGCTGCCCGACGGCACGGTCCGGTGGGGACGCAAGGTCACCGGCGCCCAACCGCTTGGGGCGGGCCGCCACGAGCTGTCGTTCGAGGACGGCTCGACGGTGACCACCGGCCTCCTCGTCGGCGCCGACGGCGCCTGGTCGAAGATCCGGCCACTGCTGTCCGATGCGAAGCCCCAATACGTCGACACCGTGTTCGTCGAGACCTACCTCTACGACGTCGACGAGCGGCACCCGGCGGCGGCCGAAGCGGTAGGTGGCGGCGCCATGTATGCGCTTACTCCTGGGAGGGGGATCGTCGCGCATCGCGAGTCAGGGGACGTGCTTCACACGTACGTCCTCCTGAAGCGTCCCGCCGAGTGGGTCGCAGGGGTCGACTTCACCGACACCGCCGCGGCGATTGCCAGTGTCGCGGCCGAATTGGACGGGTGGGCACTGGAACTCACCGCGTTGATCACCGACGGTGAGACCGCGCCCATCCCGCGCACCATCTACACACTCCCGAGCGGCCACCGATGGGACCGCGTCCCCGGGGTGACACTCCTCGGTGATGCCGCGCACCTGATGCCGCCGTCCGGCGACGGCGCGAACTTGGCGATGTTCGACGGTGCCGAACTCGCCAACGCGATCGCCACCCATCCCGACGACATCGAAGCGGCGCTCACCGCCTACGAAGCGACGCTGTTTCCGCGCAGCGAGGCGGTCGCCGTGGAGGCGCACCAGACCCTTGAGCTCTGCCTCGGGGACCGCGCCCCGTTCGGACTCGTCGAATTGTTCACCGCGCCAACTCGGCCGCGATGAGCGGGCCGAGCCTGGCGAGGGTGTCCGAATCCATCAGTTCGGAATGGGCGCAGTCCAGTTCGACGACACGCAGCTCTCCCCCGACGTGCTCCCGCCAACCCTGGGACGCCACGCCAACCAGATCCATCTCCAAGGTGGTGGCGTCGACGAAGAACACGTCGCCCTGGTACCGGCCGTAGTCCGCGTCGGCGGTGAATCGCTCAGCGGCGACGTAGTTCTCGATGACCAGCGCGATCTGGGCGTCGTCGAGGATGGCGATCGCATCACCGCTGGAGCGCACCAGCGTGACTGCCTCGTCCACCGACATCCTGGCGCCGGGGTCGACGGGGAAGCCCATCTCGCGAAGCAGGCTGGCGAGCACCGCAGCCGGGTCGAACGGGCCATCGGAGGTGACATCCGTTCGCGCATCCAGCATTCCGACGAAGCCGACCTCGCGGCCTCGGCCGATGAGTTCCTGCGCGACGAGCAGGGCCATCGACCCACCGAACGACCAGCCGAGCAGCCGCACCTGGCCAGTCGGCGCCACCAGGGCCACGGTGTCCGCATAGTCCGCTGCGAGCTCGGCGATGGTCTCGGGCAGCCGGCCGTCGGTGAACAGCGGCGACTGCAGTCCGTAGAGCGGAACCGTCTGTGGTAGCTGCCTTTTCAGGCCGGCGAACTGCCAACTGAGCCCGCTGGCAGGGTGCAGGCAGAACAGTGGCGGTTCGGTCCCGGAGTCCCGCAACGGCAACACCTTGGCCAGACTGCTCACTCCCTGGCCGGCAGCACCGGCCTCCAGTCGACCAGCGACCTCGGCCACCGTCGGGGCCACCATCAGAGTGGCCACCGGCAGGTCGACGTCGAACTCGCGTCGGATCGCTGCGGCCAGCCGCACCAACAGCAGGGAATGCCCGCCGAGGGCGAAGAAGTCGTCGTCGATGCTCGTCACCTCGGTGTCGAGCACGTCGGTGAACAACTCGCAGAGCCGGCGCTGCTGGGCCGTCGTCGGGGGGCGACCGGCTCCGGCCACGACGTGCGGCTCGGGCAGTGCGTTTCGGTCGAGCTTACCGCTGGGCGTCAGCGGGAACGCCGCCAACTCGACGTATGCCGAGGGCACCATGTGGATCGGCAGCGCCGAGAGTGCGTGTTCGCGAAGGGATTGCGCGGTGGACTCGTCCGACTCCCCAGCCGGGAGGTAGTACGCCACCAGCCGGTCGGCGCGGACGACGACGCGAGCCGACGACACCGATGGATGGGTCGTCAGCACCGACTCGATCTCGCCGGGCTCGATCCGGACACCGCGCAGCTTGATCTGGTCATCGGTGCGGCCGAGATACTCCAGCTGACCGTCGCGTCGCCAGCGCACCACGTCACCGGTTCGGTACATCCGCGCACCGGTCTCGAACGGGTTGGCGACGAAGCTCTGTGCGGTCAGGTCATGGCGGTGCAGATAGCCGTCGGCAAGCTGCACACCCGCGAGGTACAGCTCGCCGGGAGCGCCCACCGGCACCGCGTTGAGGTAGCCGTCGAGTACGTACGCCCGCACGTTCCAGCCAGGCACGCCGAGCGCCACCGGGCCGCCATCGGCGGTCCACGCCAGCACGTCCACCGACGCCTCGGTCGGCCC
Source organism: Mycobacterium sp. (assembly GCF_050701675.1). Taxonomy (GTDB): domain Bacteria; phylum Actinomycetota; class Actinomycetes; order Mycobacteriales; family Mycobacteriaceae; genus Mycobacterium. The sequence continues at coordinate 2,732 of NZ_JBOGDD010000332.1, forward strand.
GTACAGATTGTGCAGCGGCACGTCGAGGGCCAGGGCGAAGCGGCTCGCCACCTCCGGCGACAGCGCCTCACCCCCGACCGTGACGCGGGTAAGGGACGTGCACTGTGCCGACCGGGGTTCCTCCAGGAACAGCTCGAGCATCGAGGGCACGAAGTCCACCGCCGTGATTGCCTCGGCGGCAATGATTTCCGCGAGATAGCCGGGGTCTCGGTGGCCGCCGGGTCGAGCCAGCACCAGGGTGGCCCCGACGCTCAGCGGCCAGAACACCTCCCACACCGACGTGTCGAAACTGATCGGGGTCTTCACCAGCATCCGGTCGTCCGGCGTCAGCGGGTACGCGTCCTGCAGCCACGCGATCCGGTTCACGATGCCCGCATGCGAAACCGCGACGCCCTTGGGCCGTCCCGTCGAACCGGACGTGTACAGCACGTAGGCGCGCGCCGCCGGGTCGACGTCCCAATCGGTTCTGGCGTCGCTGGCCCCTCGGACCGCCCGCACCTCGGCCGCGTCGTCGAGCACTCTCACGGGTCCGGCATCAGACGTCATGTACGCCAGGCGATCCGGTGGGTATTCCGGGTCCAGCGGTAGGAACGAGGCGCCGGACTTCGCCACGGCGAGCAGCGCGACGACCAGTTCCACCGACCGTGGTAGGGACACTCCGACGATGGCCCCCGGGCGGGCGCCGCTCGCGACGAGCCGTGCGGCAAGCCGGTTCGACCAGGCATCCAGCTCGGCGTAGCTCAGTTCGATCCCTTCGAACCGGACGGCCGTCGCGTCGGGCGTGCGCCGCGACTGCCGAGACACCAGCGCCGACAGGTCCACCGCGTCGACGTCGTGGCCGGTGTCGTTGCGCGCCATGACCAATTCGTCGCGCTCACCGTTGGCCAGGAGGTCGACGTCGCCGACCGGGACGGCGACGTCGCTCCCCATTCGGGCGAGCACCGTCACCAGTCGGAGCGTCAAGGTCCGCACCGACGACTCGTCGAACAGGTCGGCGGCGTACTCGGCCATGATGGTCGCGCCGCCGTCGCCGCCTTCGTCGATCAGGGTGAACCCCAGATCGAACATCGCTGCCGTCGAGGGTGGTTCGCACCACTCGGTTCCAAGCCCGAACATGTCGGCGTCACCACCGTCGCGCAGGTGATATCCGATGAAGACGCCGAACAGGGGGTTTCGTCCTGCCACCCGCGGTGGGTTCAAGTCCTCGACCAGCCGGTCGAAGGGCAGCTCCTGATTGGCGAAGGCAGCCAGGTCCGCATCGCGGACTCGGCCCAGCAGCTCGTCGAACGTCGGGTTGCCCGACACGTCCGCCCTCAGAACGACGGTGTTCACGAAGAAGCCGATCACGTCGTTGAGTGCAGCCTCGTCGCGCCCGGCGACCGGCGTGCCGACCACGATGTCGTCGCCTGCGCCGAGCCGGTGCAGCAGCACGGCCACGCTCGCGTGCAACACCATCAGCATGCTGACCTGGCGGTCGACGGCCAGAGTGCGCAGTACCGCAGCGGTTTTCGCCGGTACGTCGACGTGCATGGTGTCGCCCGCCCCGCTGGGCCGGGACGGCCTTGGTCGGTCGGTGGGCAGGGTCAGTTCGTCGGGCGCGCCTTCGAGCGCCTCACGCCAGAACTGCAGTTGCTGATCGCCGACGCGGGCCAGCAACTCGCGCTGCCACAGCGTGTAGTCCGCGTACTGGACGGCCAGGGCCGGCAATGTGGGCGCGCCCGTCCCCGCCACCCTGCTCCGGTAGGCGAGGTTCAGGTCGGCGAGGAACGGCGCATCCGACCATTCATCGGTCGCGATGTGGTGCAGTAGCAGCGCCACCGTGTGATCCGCGGCGGCGACCCGAAGCACGCTGATTCGCAACGGAATCTGCCTGCTCAAGTCGAACTCGTGCGCAGCGATCTCCGCGATCCGGTCGGGTAACTCCGCCTCGTCGCAGTCGACCACGCCCATCGGTGCTCTGGTGCCTACCGGCAGGATGTCCTGGAACGGAATTCCGTCGTGTTCGCCGAATACCGTCCGGAGTGATTCGTGCCGGTCGACGACGTCGCCGACCGCGTCGCGCAGCGCGTCCAGATCCAGTGGACCATGGACCCGGAACACCAGTGGGTAGTTGTAGGCCAGGCCGGTCTCGCCGAGTCGATCTAGAACCAGCAGCCGCTCCTGCGCCGCGGAGGTGGGAATTCGTTCTGGCCTGGTCCTGGCGACCAGTTCCGGTCGCGGTACCAGCGAGGCTGCGGGCTGCGAATCCAGTACTGCCGCAAGCGCGGCGGGGGTGGAGGCATCGAAGACGTCCCGAATCGAGATCTGCACGCCCAGCGCGGCGCGTACCCCGCTGATCAGTCGGATGCTGAGCAGCGAATGTCCGCCGAGGTCGAAGAAGTCGTCGTCGACCCCCACCCCGGTAGCACCGTCGTCGAGGCCGAGGACCCCGGCGAACAGTCCGCAGAGAACCTCCTCGGTTCGCGACTGCGGCGGCCTGCTGACGGCGCGCTGACCTGCCGGGTCGACCTCTGGCAGCGCCCGGATGTTCAACTTGCCGTTGTCCGTCAACGGAAGCGCGTCGAGCACCGCGAAGGCCGATGGCACCATGTAGGCGGGCAGGACGCGCTTGAGGTGGGTGCGGAGCTCGCCGATCAACTCGAGCTCCGTCGTCGAATCCGCGGCAGCAGGCACGACGTAGGCCACGACCCGATGCGAGCCGGACGTGTTCGGGTCGGGCCGGGCGATGACCGCGGCCTGAGTCACCAGTGGATGTGCCGCCACCGCACTCTCCACGTCACCGAGCTCCACGCGATAACCGCGGATCTTGATCTGATCGTCGGTCCGGCCGAGGAACTCGAGGTTGCCGTCGGTGCGGCGGAGTACCAGGTCGCCCGTGCGGTACATCCTGCCGTCGGGGTCGAAGGGGTTCGCGACGAAACGTCCTGCGCTGAGCCCGGGCCTGCCGAGGTAGCCCTGCGCCAGTCCGGCTCCCGCGATGTACAACTCGCCTGCGGTGCCGTCCGGGACGGGCCTCAGCCAGGTGTCGAGGATGTGGGCGGTGGTGTTCCAGATCGGTTGCCCGACGGTGGGGGTGGCGCTGTCATCGGTTCCGCCGCCGAGGGTGTTGATGGTGTACTCGGTGGGCCCGTAGAGGTTGTAGCCGTAGCTGGTGTCGCTGTCGCGCAACCGGTTCCACACCGTCGTGGACACTGCTTCGCCGCCGAGAAGCACCAGAACGGGCGGGTAGCCATGACGGTCGAGTAGGCCCTGTTCGATGAGCAGCTGTGCGTACGTCGGCGTCACGTTGATGACGTCGATCTGGTGCTCGTGGCAGTACGCCACCAGGGCCGTCGCGTCCCTGCGCAGATCCTCGTCGCAGATGTGGACTTCGTGGCCCTCGATGAGCCACAGGAGTTCCTCCCACGACATGTCGAAGGAGAACGACACCGTGTGCGCGATCCGCAACCGGCGGCCACCCGCCTTGGCGATCGCAGGCGCGAAGATCGCCTCGCGGTGGTTGAGATGCATGTTGGTCAAACCCCGGTGCGGCGTGACCACACCCTTGGGTTTGCCCGTCGAACCGGAGGTGTAGATCACGTATGCCGGCTGGTCCAACCCCGGTGCGTAGCCGTCCCAATTCGACGGTGCGCCAGCGCGTTCGGTGCTCATCGATTCGTCGTCGAGGACCACCACCGGACACGACTCGGGCACGACTCCTGCGATCCGGGTCGCCACGGCCATCGTGGTCAGCACGCACACCGGAGCTGCGTCGTCGAGCATCACCGTCAGACGGTCGTCGGGGTAGTCGAGCTCCAGCGGCAGGTAGGCGGCACCGGCCCGCAGCACCGCGAACAGCGCGACGACGGCGTCGATCGAGCGCGGAATGGCCAGCGCCACCGTGGAACCCGCGCCGATGCCCCGCTCGCGCAGCACCCAGGCCAGCTGGTTGAGCCGCGCGTCGAGCTGTCCGTAGTCGATCGCGTCTGCGCCGCAGACCATCGCGGTCAGGGCGGTCGACTCACCACTGCGCTCGGCGAGCAGGTCCATCACGGTCGCGGCGGGCAGGTCGTGCCGAACCGCGTCGCCGTGGGCGGCCAGTGCGACGTCTTCGTCGGGCAGGAGCACCGACACCGCCGCGAGGGGCGCGTCGTGGTGAGCGAGCTGCAGGAGAATCTGCCGCAGCCGGTCCAGAAGTCGTTGGGCGTAGCCGCGGTCCACCACGTCGGGCCGGTATTCCAACTTGACCCATAACCGCCGCCCCGGCGAGGCGACCCAGGTCAGCGGGTAGTGCGACGCGTCGATCGAATCATGGCCGACGATTCCGTACTCGGTCTCCATGTCGGTGAAGGTGTCGTCGTCAAGGAAGTTCTGCAGGACGTAGAGGTTGTCGAACAGCGCACCGTCGACCGTCGAGGCGCGCTGGATGTCACCAAGGCCCAGATATTCGTGGTCCATCAGGTCGAGCCGCTCGGACTGCACCGCCCGCATGGTGTCTGCGACCGACCGCTGCGGATCGAGCCGGATCCGCGTCGGCACGGTGTTGAGGAACAGCCCGATCACCGATTCGATGCCGTCGAGGTCGGTCGGTCGCCCAGCGACCGTCGACCCGAATACCACGTCCTCTGTTCCGGTTTCATAGGCCAGCACGAGTGCCAGCGCAGTTCCGATCAGGGCGTTGAGCGTGACCCCGGACTCGCGCGCAGCCTTGGTGAGCAGCACCGTCTGGTCTTCGGGCAGGGTGAAGTCAAGGCGCAGCGCCAGCGTGGGTTCGGTGCCCACCGCCGCCGGTACCAGCAGCGTTGGCGCGGCCAGACCGGCCAGCGCCGTGGCCCATCGCCGCGCCGATGCCTCCCGATCCTGCCCGTTGAGCCACCGCAGGTAGTCGGTGAAGTGCGCGGTCGGCTCGGGCAGGTCGGCCTCGACGCCCTTCTTCGCGGCCGCGTATTCGGCGAACAGTTCCCGCAGCAGCTGCTCGCGGGACCAGCCGTCGAGCAGCAGGAAGTGATAGCTGAAGATCAGTCGGTCGACGCCGCCGGTGCGGACGATGGTCATCCGCGCCAGTGGCGGCGTGTCCAGGTCGAAGGTGCGGAGCCGGTCGGCAGCCGTGAGATCGGCGACGCGCTCGTCGACGTCGTGGCTCGTCGACCCCGTCAGGTCGATGAGCTCGGGGGCCCAAACGGGGTTGGCGATGATCGCCGCGACCGGCTGCGGCAGATCGTCGGCGAGGAAGGCCGAGCGAAGCACCGGATTGCGTTGCATCACGGCTGAATACGCGGCGTGCAGGGCCTCGACGTCGACCGGGTCGGCGAAGTCGAAGACGTTCTGGACGATGTAGACCGCCGCCTGCGCGTAGCGGGCCTGGAAGTACACCCCTTCCTGTAGGGGGGAGAGCGGCCAGACGTCCTCGACCGCCTGGCACGCCGTCGCGGCGATCCCGTCGATGTCCCGCTGGGACAGTTGGACGAGCGGCAGGTCCGAAGGGGTCAGCGAGCCCGTCTGGGCGCCCGAATCCGAGTCGCCGCCAAGGTCACCCAGTTCGCGAAGCACCGCCATCCAGTGCTCACCCAGCTCGGTGACGGCATCGCCGCTCAGCTCGCCGTCGGCGTAGGTCAGGGTGGCGCGCAGAACCGGGCCGTCGACCGTCTCGTCGCAGATGGCATTGATCTCGAGCAGGTACGGGGTGCCCAAATCGGGGTCCGGCGCCACCCGCAGGGCGTCGACCTCCGGCGCCGAGTCCCAGTCGCGGGTGCCGTCGGCGGCCCACCGCCCCAGGTAGTTGAACAGCAGCTGGGGTGCGGGCAGGCGGCCCAGTGCCGCCGCGGTGCGCGGGTTGCAGTAGCGCAGCTGGCCGAAGCCGAGTCCGCCGTCGGGGGCCGTGCGAAGCCGTTCCTTGACCTCCTTGAGGACCGCGAGGTGATCCCTGTCGCCGTCAAGGCCGGCCAGCCGCACCGGCGCGATGGCGGTGAACCAGCCCACGGTGCGGGACAGGTCGAGCTCACTGCCCCACCCGTCGCGGCCGTGGCGCTCGAGATCCAGAACCAGTGGCGCATCGGGTGTTCCACCACGGGCGGCCCGCCACCGCGCGACAGCGAGATGCAAGGCACTGACCAAGGTTTCGGTGACGTCGGCGTTGGCCAGCGCAGGGACGGTGGTCAACAGCGGTACCGTCTCGTCCACCGTCAGTCGGACGTCGTGATCACGGGTGCCCGCCACGGTCAGGCCAAGTGTATTGGCGACCGGGTCGAGCTCACCGCCGGGCGCGAGCGTCGTCGTCCAATGCTCGAACTCTGCCAATCGTGCTGCCTGCTGGGCGTTCTCGTTGACCGTCCTGGCGTATGAGCGAATGGAGGTGCCCACCGGCGCCAAGGTGGGCCGTTCACCGGCCCGTAGCCGGTCGAATGCCTCGCTCAGATCGTCGATCAGGATGCGCCACGACACGCCGTCAACGGCGAGGTGATGCACCGCGAGGAGGAGCCGGCCCTGCCGTTCTGAGCCGAGGTCGAACCATGCCCCTGCGACGATGGCGCCGCTGTCAGGGTCCAGCCTGTCGACGGCGGTATCGGACTGCGCACCCACCGCGGCTCGTAGCTCGTCATCGGTCAGTTCAGCCGCATCGATCCGCAGCACCGAAACAGTCGCCGCAGGAGCGGCTTCCAACGACCACAGCATTGGCGAAGGCCTGTGCAGGCGAAGTCCCAGCGCGTCGTGTCGAGCGACGACGGCGTTGACCGCAGCGTCGATCTGATCCTGGGTCGCACCGGCCGGGGACAGCAACAGCTCGGTCTGGTTGAGCCGGTTGACGGCGCCGCCCAGTTCGGCCAATCGCTGCACGATCGGTGTCAGCATGACCTCGCCGTGATCGGGACCCGCATCGGTGACGTCGGGGGCCGACGACGGGGTCCCCTGCCCTGCTCCGATCGCGTCGGCGAGCGCGGCCGCGGTGCGGCACGTGAACACCTGCTGCGGCGTGATCCGCACGCCCTGTCGTCGAGCCCGGTTGACCAGCTGGATGGCGACGATGCTGTCGCCGCCCATCGTGAAGAAGTCGTCATCGACACCGACTGCGGTGCTGAGGATTTCCGTGCACAGTGCTGCGAGCAGTTCTGCGACGCCGCTGCCATGATCGACGGGTGCGACGGGTGTCGCACTGGGCGTTGCGGTCTGCGCCGGCGCGGGGAGCGCGGCTCGGTCCAGCTTCCCGTTCACGGTCAACGGCAGCCCGTCGAGCACGACGAGCGCCGACGGCACCATGTAGTCCGGCAGTCGTTCGGCCAGCTGGGTACGCGTCTGTGCGACGTCGATCGACGCGCGCCCGACCAGGTAGCCGACCAGTCGGCTGCGGCCCGTCTCGTCCTCCCGCACTGCCGCGGCTGCGTTCGCGACGTCGGGCAGCGCGGCAAGTGCCGACTCGACCTCGCCGAGCTCGATGCGGTAGCCGCGTACCTTGACCTGCTGGTCCGATCGGCCGACGTAGACCAGCTCTCCGGTTTCGGCCCACATCGCGGTGTCACCGCTGCGGTAGAGCCGTTCACCGGACGCGTCGAACGGGTTGGCCACGAATCGCGACGCCGTCAGGCCGGGCCGTCCGACGTAACCCCTGGCGAGCTGTCCACCGGCGACGTACATTTCGCCCACCACGCCCATCGGAACCGGCTGCAAGTCGTTGTCCAGCAGATGGATTCGCAGGCCGGGAAGTGGGCCACCGATCACGCCGATGCCGCTGTCGGCGTCAGCAGGGGCAAGTGGTCGATGCGAGACGTGTACGCAGGTCTCGGTGATGCCGTACATGTTGACCAGTCGCGGCGAGTCGGAGTCCTGCTGGCGGTACCACCCGGCGAGCCGACGCGCGTCCAGTGCCTCGCCGCCGAAGACGACGTATCGCAGTGAAATATCCCCGCGCTGATTGCCGAGCGCCTCGATCAACGGGTAGAACGCCGAGGGGGTCTGGTTGAGCACCGTGACCCGCTCGGTCGACAGCATCTCGGCGAACTGCTCCGGATCGCGCGCGACCGCCTGTTCGACGATCACCAGACGACCACCGTGCAGCAGTGGTCCCCACAGCTCCCAGACCGAGAAGTCGAAGGCGGCGGAGTGGAACATCGTCCAGACGTCGTCGGGTCCGAAGTCGAAGAGCGTCGTCGCGCCCTCGAAGAGCGCCGCGACGTTGCGATGGGTGACCGCAACGCCCTTCGGGACTCCGGTCGACCCGGAGGTGTAGATGACGTACGCGGCGTGGTCGGCGTCCTGCCGCACGGCAGGAACGGGTGCGTCCATCCCGGTGCGGGCCGCCTCGGCGAGAACCACGATCGGCGTGTTCGAAGGAGTGGCCACGGCCGACAGGCGCTCGACCCCGTCGACGAGGATGCAGACGGGTACCGAGTCGGCGACGATGTGCTGCAGCCGGGCAGCAGGCGAGTCGATGTCCAGTGGGACGTAGGTTCCGCCCGCCTTGATCACGGCCAGGAGTCCGACGACGAGGTCGACGGAGCGCGGCAGCGCCACGGCCACCCGCGATTCCGATCGTACCCCGAGACGTGCCAGCCCCGCCGCCACCGCGGACGCCCGCTCGTCGAGTTCGGCGTAGGTCAGCCGGTCGGTTCCACAGGTGACGGCGACGTGGTCCGCGTGGGCGCGCGCGGCCGCGGTGAACGCGTCGGCGAGAGTGCGGTCGGGACCTTCGCGTGATTCCGTTCCCGCGACGAGCTGACGTTCGGCACCGGTCCTCAGGTCGATTGCGCTGACCGGCTCGTCGGGACGCTCGGCGAACGCCGTCAGGATGCGCTCGACGCGCTCTGCGAAACGGTCGGCCTGATCGGCGGTGACGGTTCCTGCGTCGTACTTGATCTCGACGGTCAGCCGCTCGTCGAGGTAGGCGACGAAGGACACCGGGTAGTGCGGTGAGTCGGTGCCGGTGAACCCACGGAACGCGATGGCACGCCGATCATCTGGACGCTCCGCGGCCAAGACGGGGAAGTTCTCGACCACGACCATGGTGTCGAAGAACTCCCGGACTCCGGCGAGCCTGGCCAGCTCTGCCAGGCCGAGGTGCTGGGCGTCCAGGACGGCGCTCTGGCCTTCCTGGAGCTCGGCCATCACGGTGGCGATCGGTGACTGACGTTCCCATGACATCGGCACCGGGATGGTGTTGATGAGCAGACCCACGATCGATTCGGTGCCGGACAGTTCGCCGCCGCGACCGGACACCGTAGACCCGAACACGACCCGACGTCGATCGAGGAGCCTGCCGAGGAGCAGACCCCAGGCCCCGTGCAGCACGGTGCTGAGGGTGACGCCGCGTTCGCGTGCCGTCAGGGTTAGGGCGTTGGTGAGTTCTGCGGACAGTCGCCGGACGGAGCTCCGGTGCTCCCCGACGGTCCCCCGGTCGCCGAACAGCGTGGTGGGTTCGACTCCGGCCAGCGCGGCCGACCAGGCTTGCGTGGCCGACTCCCGGTCGCCACTGCGGACGGCTTCCACGTGATCACGCAGCGTCACGGTCAGCGGCGCCAGGCCCGCGCCTGCTGCTCGACTGGCGTTGTAGTGCGTGACGATGTCGCCGAACATCACGGGGTAGGACCAGCCGTCGGCAACGATGTGATGCATCGTCTGGATCAGACGGTGGTCTTCGGCGCTCGAGGAGACCAGAGCGTAGCGGACCAGCGGGGCGGTCGCGAGATCGAACGGGCGTGACAGCTGCTCGGCCGCAATGCCTTCCACCTCGCCGGCAGCGGCCTCGATGGCCTCGAAGTTGACGGCAACGTCATTCCAGATCACCTGCGCCAGCCGGCCGTCCTGTAGCTCGCGGAAGCTGGCCCGCAGCGCGTGGTGCCTGCGGATCACGGCGGCGACGCTGTCGCGCAGCCGGTCGGGGTCGACCGGTCCGGACAGTTCGGCGATCTGCTGCACCCGGTAGGTGTCTGTGGATCCGTCGGCGTCATCGCCGAAGGCACCGTGGAAGTACATCCCCTCCTGCAACGGCAGCAGCGGCAGCACGTCCTCGATGGAGCCCGTCCGTTGCCATTCGTCCAGGTCGGCCTGCGTGACGTCGATCAGCGGGAAGTCCGACGGGGTGTGGCCCTCCAGGGCGTCACACCGCGCCAGGGCGGTCAGAGCGGCACGCAGGAGCTCGGCCAGCTCGCCGACGTCCTCGGAATCGAGAAGCCCACCCGGCCAGGACAGCGCCATGGTCAGCCTGGTGCCGTCCGGCAGGTCCTCGGCGAGTGCGTTGATCTCCAGTGCCGCAGCGGGGTTGGTCGGGTCGACGCCTTCGCGCAGGGCCCCGATCTCGGCGACGGGCTCCCAGTCCCGGCCGCTGCCCCCTGCGAAGCGCCCAAGGTAGTTGAACAGGATCTGGGGCGCAGCGCCCCGGATGGGACCCGAGCCGTCCAGATAGCGCAGCACGCCGTAGCCGAGACCACGGCTCGGCACCGTCCGCAGTTGGTCCTTCACCGACTTCACCGAAGCCGCAAGGGCCGAGCCGGCCGTGACGACGTCGGCCCAGTCGAGCAGGCCCGGATCGATCCGGGTCGGGTAGATGGCGGTGAACCAGCCGATCGTGCGCGAGAGGTCGAGGTGCCCTGGCACCAGATCCGCTTCTCGGCCATGACCTTCCAGGTTCACTGTCACCGCAGTGCTCTCGGCGTGGCCGCGATCGCTGCGCCACTTCGCGAGTGCCAACGCGAGTGAGGTGAGGAGTACGTCGTTGACACCACCGTGGATGGCCGCGGGGACCGACGACAGCAGTGCCGAACTGACGTCGGTCGGCAGCGAGAAGCTCTGACTGCGAACGGTGTCCGCGGTATCGACCGCCGGGTCCAAGGTGCGCGAGCCCAGGTCGGGATCGGGGGTCGCCAGCACCCGGTTCCAGTATTCGACCTCCGTACCGAACCGCGCCGCGGTGATGGTGTTCGACCAGGTGCGAAACGACGTCGGGACGTCGTCGAGGGTGGCGAGCGCACCGCCCTGGCGCACGTCTGACCACGCCCTGGCCAGATCGTCGGTGATGATCCGCCAGGAGACGCCGTCGATCACCAGGTGGTGAATGACGAGCAGCAGTTGGCCGCAGGCCGCAGGCTTGTCGTACCAGACGGCGCGGACCATCACCCCGGCTTCGGGGGCCAACTCCGCTGCCGCGGCGGTGGTCGCGGCGGCGACGTCGGCCGACGTCAGTTCGCCTGACACGCTGGTGAGCGCAACGGCCGCTGAGCCATCACCCGGCGGTGGCACGGACAGGGTCCAGCCTTCGTCGCCGACCTCGAGTCGGGCGCGCAGCATGTCGTGGGTATTC
>NZ_JBOGDD010000333.1:0-5854 GCF_050701675.1 Mycobacterium sp.
GGGCTTGGGCGGTGGCGGTTAGCGTCTGGTTCAGCTTGATCGGGTCGACCTTCTCGGCGATCGAAACCAAGGTTTCGAACAGGGTGTTGAACTCGGTGGTCACCCCGGACATGTCGATCACGTCGGAACTCGTGATGCGCTGTAACACCGGGTTTTTCGGTGAGGTGAAGGATACGTATTTGGTGCCGAACACCGTGGTCGCCTTGATCTCGGCGTTCACATTTGCTGGGATCAGGTCGACGTACTTCGGGCGTACGCCCAGGGAGATCTTGGCCTTCGACTCGTCGCCGACGGTGACGGCTGTGACGGCTGTGACCCGGCCGATCTCGGCGCCGTTGTAGGTGACTTTCGAGTTGGGCTCCATAGCCAGACCGGATCGGTCGGCCATCAGCGTCAATCGAGTCTCGCGGCCGAAGCCGCCTTGGAACTGGACCCACACCAACATCGGCGCCAGTGCGGCGACCAGCAGCAGAACCACAGCGGCGGCCTTATAGGGGGGCGTGCGTGATGAGTTCAGCCGCGCGGTCACGGAGTTAGCGCCCAGGGTTTGGCGGTTAATTCCCCGACGCGCCGGGCGCGTCCACATGCAGATCGCACCGGCCCTCCATCTATGAAACAAACTGTAGCGTAGCGCTACGATACAGCTCGTAATTCTGCCGCGCCATAAATTCTTTGCGCTGCGGCTTGTTGAGGCGGCCCCCAGGTGCCTGCTCGTCAGACCCCACCACAACCACCTCTTATAGATCTCGACATGAGGTTGCCCCCGGATGGTGGACACGGGGTCAGGCGGCTTGTGCCGTCTGATGGTGGCGGTGCTCGAAGTCGATGGGACTGATCATGCCGATTTTCGAGTGCCGTCGTCGGCGGTTGTAGATCCGTTCGATCCAGTCGCCGACTGCGAGCCTAGTAGCGATCTTCGTAGGCCAGGTGTATCGGTGGTAGAGCTCCGATTTCAGTGTGCTCCAGAAGGATTCAGCCTGGGCGTTGTCCCAGTCGCCCACGGTGCCGAACGATCCCAGTAGCCTCCATCAGCGCATGTTCTCCCCGAAGCTCCAGGACGTGAACTGCGTGCCGTGGTCGGAATGGTTGTGCCACTGCGGTTTCTGTCCGCCACGGCCATGTTGACTGCGTTGTTGACCAGTGCCGTGTCGGCGGTCGTGGAAAACGTGCGAGCCACGATCATGCGCGAGAAGCAGTCCAGGATCGCGCAGCAGTACACCTTGCCGTCACGGGCGGGGTGTTCGGTGATATCGGTGCACCACAGTTCGTTGGGCCGTGTCGCAGTGAATTGTCTCTTCACTAGGTCCTCGGGGGTGTTGACCTTGATGAGGTTGGAGATGCGTCGCCCAGGTCGCGGTAGCCCCCACAGCCCGTGCTCGCTCATGATCGAGTTAACCAGCTTGTGATTGACGTTCATCTCATATTCGGCCAGCAGTGCCGCACGGACGCGGCGACGCCCGTAGGTGCCGCGGGAGCGTTGGTGGACCTCGGTGATGGTGTCGGCCACGATGAGGCGGCGGATCTCCCCGTCGGGCACTGGTCGTCTGCGGTGATACTGCAACAGGGAGCGTGCTAATCCGGTTACACGGCAAGCAGATCGAGCTGAATGTCCCCGCGCGATCAGCCCTTCAGTGATCGCGCGTCGGCGTTTTGGGGGCACCACCGCCTCGTTGTTCAAGAAGTTCACAGGCGTCTCGGGTCAACGCCAGTTCAGCCTCCAGCGCCGCGACGCGCTTGCGGGCGGCGGTCAGCTCGTCGGCCTCGACACTGGGAACGCCCTCCACGACGCCGGCATCGATGGGGCCTGGTGTTTCCACCGGAACAGGGTGGCCTCACATATCCGGGTATCCACCGCCACGGCGGCAACCGGTTCGCCTTCACGCAGCCGGGCGACGATTTGCCGGCGCACCGAAGCCGGGTACATACGGGGCATGTGACCTCCTGAGGATCACTCTGCCCTCGACTCTCACAACCGTGGACCTACAACATGGGTACAGATCAGTCGGACTCATTCAGTGGGAACACGCCAGAAGTACTTCTTCTGCGTTGACCACCGCACGCAAGCTCTCGGCAATTGCGCGACGATAATTGCGGCATCCTAATTCGATGAAGATGGTGTTCTTGACGCTGAGCGGCAGTGCGCGGGGCAATGCGTCGGCTAGGCGCCAGGCAAGCTCGTGAGAGGCGCTCCGCGTCAAGCGATTCCGGTTGGCGGCGTGAGGTGTAGCAGCGACGCCGGGTAGTGATGAGTCGTCGAAGGATTGCTCCATCTAGGTGGGTCCCCTTTCGGCGGACCCGGGCACGACCGCGGTTCCGAACACCTCGTCGAGGGAGAATTCGCCCTCCAGTCGCCGCTTGATCGTGCCCAAGAATCGCGCCGCGTCGGCTCCGTCGACGATGCGGTGGTCGTAGGTCAGCGCGAGATACACCATGGATCGCACCGCGATGGACGAACCCCCGTGGACATCAGGGCGGGGTACGACGCGATCGACGATGGATCCGGTGCCGAGAATTCCGGACTGTGGCGCATTGAGGATGGGGGTGTCGAACAGTGCGCCGCGACTGCCGGTGTTGGTCACGGTGAACGTGCCCCCGGCCAAGTCATCGGCACCGATGGAGCCGGCGCGGACTTTGTCGGCCAGCGAAGCGATCGCCCGGGCGAGGTCAGTAATGCTTAGGGTGTCGGCGCGGTGAATGACAGGCACCATCAATCCTCTTGGACTGTCGACGGCGATGCCGAGGTGGATTTCGTCGGGGTATGTCACCTCGGTGCAGTCGGCGTTCACCGTCGCGCCAAGCAGGGGGTGGTCTTCTAGTGCTTCGATCGTGGCCTTGGCGAAGAACGGCAGGAACGACAACTTGGTTCCCGTGCGATCGACGAACTGCGCCTTGGTCGCATCCCGCAAGCGCGCTATGGCGGTGACGTCGACTTCGACGACTGAAGTCAATTGCGCAGAAGAGCGTAAGGACTCCATCATCCGGCCGGCGATGATCTGCCGGATTCGCGGCAGTCGCTGCGGCGTGCCGGCCGCTGCACCGGAGGGGTGCGTCTCTGCCGCTGGCGCGTTCTCCGGGTGAGTGGTTTCGACTACCAGGCCTGAGGCCGCGACTCGAGTTGACGGCGGCGCGGCGGCTGGCGCGGGTTGCGCCGCGTCACGGTCGTGGAGTGGCGATTCCGGTATCGGCGCGGCAGGCATCGGTTGAGGCGCCGATGTATCCTGCCCAGTCAGTGGGGTGAGCGCGATGGTGACGAGGTCGGCTCCCACTGCCACCACGTCGTCCTCGTCGGCGAGTAACGCCACGATGGTACCGGCGTGTGGTGAGGGGATCTCGCTGTCCACTTTGTCGGTGGCGACTTCCAGCAATGGCTCGTCGACGCCGATCTCGTCACCGACGGCGACTAGCCAGCGGCTGATGGTGGCCTCGGTGACATCTTCACCTAGCGAGGGAAGGGTGATCATGACCTGCATGTCGCTCATTTGACTCTCCGTTTCACGTGGCGACGTCGAGCGCGGCGCGCACGATGCTGTCGGTGTCAATGCCGTGAAAGCGGTAGACGGCGTCGAGATCGCCGACCTGGCCGAAATTATGCACTCCCAACGACTTACAGCGCACACGGTTGATCGTCGCCAAGAACGCCAGCGTGTGGGGGTGACCGTCGAGCACGGTGATCATGGGTGCGGCTCGCTCGGCAGGGAAGACCTGATCGAGGATCCATGACGCGGACTCGCTCAAGCCGTCACGGGCTTGAACGGCACGGTAAAGCAGGTCAGGGCTGGTCACGCAGATCACCTCGGCGCCAATATTCATCTGCCCCAGCCGCTCGGCGGCCTCGATGGCCTCGGTCGCCATCGCTCCCATCGCGACGATGCACACCTCCGGTTTGGCTACGGCCCGCAGTGCATACGCTCCGGCCAGCACCTGGCGGCGGCGGCGTTCCCGCGCGGCCGGGTCTACAGATACCTGCGCCAGCTCTTGGCGTACCGGCCGCGTAGACAGTCGTAAGTAGGACGATGTTCCATCGGGGCGGCCCAGCTGGCTGATGCAATGCAGCAGAACCCATTCGACCTCGGTGGCGAATGCCGGTTCGTAGCTTGTGCAGCCCGGTTGTTCCAGTCCGATCGACGGCGTTTTGATCGATTGGTGGGCTCCGCCCTCGGCGGCCAGGGTGACCCCGGCCGGCGTGCCCACCAGGATGGACTGCCCGCCGGCGTAGATGCCGTAGGACCAGGGCTCCAGGGCGCGTTCGACGAAGGGGTCGTAGAGTACGCCGATCGGCAGCAGTGGTTGACCCCAGCGGCTCCAGGTGGCACCCAATTCGCCGAGAAGACCGACCAGATTGACCTCGGCAATGCCTAGTTCCATGTGTTGGCCAGTGGGCCGTTCACGCCAGTGCATGATCGTCTCGGCGTCGTCGTCGAACCAATTGTGGCGCTCGGCAGGCGACCATACGCCGACCTTGTTGAGCCATCCGGCTAGGTTGGTGCTGGAACTGACGTCCGGGCTTACTGTCACGATCCTCCTGGCCACCTCAGGTGCGTCGCGGGTCAGGTCCAATAGCGTTCGGCCCAAAGCGCTTTGAGTGTTGGACACTGCCGGTGGGGTCCGACCGATGTCGGCCGGTACGCGTGGTGGTGCCACCGCAACGACGTCATCGCGGCGCAAACGCTCGACGATCCGCTGACATAGGCGTCCCGTGGACGAAGCTGGATCGAAACGTCGGAAAGGGTTATCGGGATCTTCTCCTAGCATCTGCGCCAGCTGCGCGTATTGCTCGTCGGTCAGCAGTGAGGAGTGGTTTTGCGGGTGACCTTGTGTCGGCAGCCCGTAACCCTTCACGGTGTAGGCGATGATGACGGTGGGGCGCGTGTCGTCGATCTGGTCGTAGGCTTCCAGCAATGCCGCGATGTCGTGGCCACCAAGGTTGCCGATTGCCCGCAGCAGGGTGGCGTCGTCAAGGTCATCGATGACAGCCGCGATCGTCGCGGCGTCGGGGCCGTCGCCAGGTAGGCGCGAACGCAGCTGTTCGGCCGAGTAGCGCAGAAGTCGCTGGTACTCGGGGTTGGGCATGTTGAGTATCCGGTTGCGCAGCGTGTCACCGTTGGGTTGGCTGAACACCTCCTCGAGCAGCTTGCCGAATTTCACCGTGATCACCTGCCACCCCGCCGCGGCGAACATGTCGTGCAACCGCCCGGAGGCGATGTGGGGAACGACGCGATCCAGGGATTGGCGGTTCATGTCGACGATCCAGACGATTTCGCCCAGTTCTTGGACGGTGGGATCCATGATGGCCTCCCATACCGCGCCCTCGTCGAGTTCTGCGTCTCCGACCAGTGAGTACTGGCGTCCGCTGCCGGCTTCCCCGTACACCGAGTCGACGTAGCGTCGAGCGAACGTCGCCCAGATCGGTGCCGTGGCACCGATGCCGACCGATCCTGTCGAGTAGTCGACCGGATCTGGGTCCTTGGCGCGGCTCGGATAGCTCTGCAAGCCCCCGAATTCGCGCAGCGTGGTCATGTATCGCTCATCGAGCGATCCGAGTAAGTAGTTGATGGCATGCAGGACCGGCGAGGCGTGCGGTTTGACCGATACCCGATCATTAGCTCTGAGCTGACCGAAGTACAGGGAGGTCATGATGCCCACGATGGAAGCCGACGACGCCTGGTGCCCGCCCACCTTCATCCCGCTGGGGTTGGGTCGAACACGGTTGGCGTGGTGCACCATCGCCGTGGACAACCACAACACCCGCGAGGCCACTAGGTCGAGTTCAGATGCGTCTGCGCGATCCCGCGAAGAGGGGACCGCTCCGAGCGGATGAGCGATGGTCACTGCGGTGACTCCTCACTGTCTGATG
>NZ_JBOGDD010000334.1:0-6706 GCF_050701675.1 Mycobacterium sp.
GCACTGGGCTCCGAGGAAAACTCGCCGTACGCCTCGTCGACGATCACGATGCCCGGCGCGACGTCCAGCAGCCTGCGCAGGTCCTCGAGCGGGACGCTCTGGCCCGACGGGTTGTTCGGGCTGGCCAGGAAGACGACGTCGGGTCGCCGGTCGGTGATGGCGGCAACGGCCACGTCCACGTCGAGTCCGAAGTCATCGGCTCGCTTCGCCTCGAGCCAATCGGTCTGTGTCCCGTCGGAGATGATGGGATGCATCGAATACGAGGGGACGAACCCGATGGCGCTGCGGCCGGGGCCGCCGAACGCCTGGAGCAACTGCTGCAGAATCTCGTTGGAGCCGTTGGCCGCCCAGAGGTTCTCGGTGCTCAGTGCGACGCCGGTCTGCGAACTGAGGTAGGCCGCGAGGTCGGCCCGCAGCGCGGTCGCGTCGCGGTCGGGATAGCGGTGCAGATCGGCCGCCGCATCCCGCACCGACTCTGCGACGTCTTCGATCAGTGCCTGGGTCGGCGGGTGCGGATTCTCATTCGTGTTGAGCCGCACCGGAACCGCTAGCTGAGGCGCGCCGTACGGCGACTTGCCGCGCAGGTTGTCCCGCAGGGGAAGGTCGTCCAGGGTGACCTTGCTCATTTCTCGAACCTCCTGCGGACGGCCTCGCCATGGGCGGGCAGATTCTCGGCCTGCGCCAGGGTGATCACGTATCCCGACACGTCCTTCAGGGCTGCCTCCGTGTAATCGACGACGTGGATGCCGCGCAGGAAGGTCTGCACCGACAGTCCGCTGGAGTGTCTGGCGCATCCCGCGGTGGGCAGCACGTGGTTCGAGCCTGCGCAGTAGTCGCCAAGGCTCACCGGGGACCAGGGGCCGACGAAGATCGCTCCGGCGGCTCGTACCCGGCCCGCGACGGTGGAGGCATCGAGTGTCTGGATCTCGAGGTGTTCGGCGGCGTATGCGTTGACCGTTCGAAGGCCTGCGTCGACGTCGTCGACGAGCACGATGGCCGACTGTCGTCCGGTGAGGGCCGCGGTGACGCGTTCGCGATGCACGGTGGACCCGAGCTGCTTCGTGAGTTCGGCATCCGTCGCGTCGGCCAACGCGGTGCTGGTGGTGACGAGAACGGAGGCCGCCATCTCGTCGTGCTCGGCCTGGCTGATGAGGTCGGCGGCGATGTGGACCGGGTCGGCGGAGTGGTCGGCGAGGATGGCGATCTCCGTCGGACCGGCCTCCGCGTCGATGCCCACTGCCGACCGGCAGATCCGTTTGGCGGCCGTCACGTAGATGTTCCCAGGGCCAGTGATCATGTCGACCGGCGCCAGTTCGGCGCCGTCGGTATCGCTACCGCCGTAGGCGAGCAGCGCGACGGCCTGCGCCCCGCCGACCGCCCACACCTCGTCGACGCCCAACATGCGGGCGGCGGCAAGGATCGTGGGATGGGGCAGCCCGCCGAACTCGGCCTGCGGTGGGCTCGCGACGACCAGCGACTCCACGCCCGCAGCCTGCGCGGGGACGACGTTCATCACGACGCTGGACGGGTAGACGGCGTTGCCGCCGGGGACGTAGAGACCCACCCGCTCGACCGGCACCCAGCGTTCGGTGACCGTAGCTCCTGGCGCCAGCGTCGTCGTGCTGTCGATGCGCCGCTGGTCGGCGTGCACGGCGCGCGTTCGTTCGATGGCGACCTCGAGGGCGACGCGCACATCGGCGTCCAGCTCGGCGAGTGCCCTCTCCAGCTGTGCCAGGGGCACCAGAACCGTCTCGGGCCGAACCCCGTCGAAGGTCTCCCCATACTCGAGGGCAGCCGCCGCGCCGCGCTCGATGACGGCATCGACGATCGGCCGTACCTTCGGCACCACCGCGTCGACGTCGACACCGCCACGCGGCAGCACGGCACGCAGCGCGGCCGTCGAGAGCTGCTCGCCCCGCAGGTCGATGCGGGACATCTTCGGAGCCGCGCCGGCGGTGACCTTCAAATCGGGAGCCGAGGCATTCACGCCGTCTATTGTCCCAGAGCAGCACAAATCAGAATTCGGGAGCCGCCATGTCAGCGTCAAATTCAAGGGAAGACCACCCCAACCACTCGCCTGGAGTGCCAATGCTCATACCGGTTTGGCTGGAGCGGTTTCAGATCAAGTACGTCAATCCGCTGCTCCGGCCGTTCTCGAAGCGGATGCCGGGCTTCGCGGTGATCAAGCACCGCGGCCGCACGTCGGGCAAGGACTACGAGACCATCGTCACCGCATACCGTAACGGCAGCGTGCTGGCGATCGGGCTGGTCCACGGCAAGACCAACTGGATCAAGAACGTCATCGCGGCGGGTGAGGCCCACATCCACGTCGGTCGCAAGGATCTGCACCTGGTGAATCCACGGGTGCTTCCGGCGGGCACGGTCGACCCAACGCTTCCACGGATCCCCCGGACGCTCGCGAAGTGGCAGGGCACCTTCGTCGCCGACGTCGCGTAAAACTCCATTGAGCTGACCTCCACCACCTGCGAGACTGTGGGTCATGGCCTTCGACGTCTGGCTGGCATTCATCGGCGCGGCGATCCTCATCGCGGTGTCGCCAGGCGCGGGCGCGATCCAGTCGATGGCCGTCGGCCTGACCCACGGGGTGCGTCGCGGCTACTGGAGCATCCTGGGCCTGGAGACCGGCCTGATGCTGCAACTGACGCTGGTGGCAGTCGGGCTGGGTGCGGCCGTCGCCAGTTCGATCGTGGCGTTCAACGTGATCAAGTGGATCGGCGTCGCCTATCTCGGCTATCTCGCGGTGCGGCAATGGCGTTCGGTCACGACCGATCTGCGCGAACAGGTCGGGAAGTCCGTCGACGGCGGTCGGCTGTCGCTCGTCGTGCGCGGCTTCCTCATCAACACGACCAACCCGAAGGGGCTGGTGTTCTTCCTCGCCGTGCTACCGCAGTTCGTGGTGCCGACGGCACCACTGCTTCCGCAGTACCTGGCGATCGGCGCGACGATGATCGCCGTCGACCTGGTCGTGATGGGCCTCTACACGGGTCTGGCGGTGCGACTCGTCGAGCGGCTGCACACGCCTCGTCAGCAGACTGCTCTCAACAGAGTCTTCTCCGGGTTGTTCGCGACGGCCGCCCTGGTGCTGTCGCTGGTGCGCCGCGCTGCTGCCACCTGAATCGGGTCACTTGCAGAGTTCGGCGACCCTGGCGTTCTCCGTGTCGGCGGCCTGCAGCCTGGCCGCCTGATCCGGATCGGTGTTCTGCGCGCCCGCGGTGGCGGCAGCGCCGATGTCCATCAGGGTGTTGGCAAACTTCTGCACGGCATCGGAGAGCTCGGCGGGGGCGGCGTCGCCGAGGCGATGAAGCAAATAGTGGCCCCCTTCTGACAGCGAGAGCCGCGCGTTGGCGGCCACCGCGAGTGCGCCCGTGATGTCACCTTCGCCGCCTGGACTCTGCAGGTTGGTGTTCAACGAAACCCCCCTGCGCACCAGATCTGCTGCGCCACATGCGGCCACCTTCGCCTCGGCCTGCTGGGCGTCCGTGAACACCTCGGCGGACGGCTCCGGGGCAGGACGAAGGGCGGTCCACGACGCCAGACCAAGCGCGGCGAGGGCGACGACCAGAGCCGTGATCGCCAGCCCGCGCCCGCGCCGTGGCGAATCTCCGGACGGGGAGGTCCTGAACGCATCGGTCGCATCGGTCGACATGGCGCGATCCTAACCGCCGGCAAAGCGAGATCGGGTGCGCGAAACCCGAAGGATCCTCAGAGGTCGAGGCCGACGTCGAGGACCCGCACCGAGTGGGTCAACGCTCCGACGGCGAGGTAGTCGACACCGGTCCCCGCATACGCCGCGGCGTTCTCGAGCGACAAGTTGCCCGACGACTCGAGCTTCACCTCCTTGGCGCGGGCAACCCGGCGCTGGACGGCCATCTGCGTCATCCAGACCGGGAAGTTGTCCAGCAGGATCAGCGGCGTCGCGCCGAAGTCCTCGCCAAGGATCTCGTCGAGCTGCTCCAGCGAGTCGACCTCGACCTCGACGGGCACGTCGGGTGCGACCTCGCGCACGGCGCGCAGCGCGGCGACCACCGAGCCTGCGGCGGCGACGTGGTTGTCCTTGATCAATGCCGCATCCCCAAGGCCCATCCGGTGATTGACCCCGCCACCGACGCGCACGGCGTACTTCTGCAGGAGGCGTAGTCCCGGCAGGGTCTTGCGGGTGTCGCGGATCTTGGCGTCGGTGCCCGCCACCGCCTCGACCCACGCCGCGGTGGTGCTGGCGATGCCGGACAGGTGGCAGACCAGGTTCAGCATGGTGCGTTCGGCGGTCAGCAGGCCCAACGTCGGCGCTTCGAGCACCAGCAGCGGATCCCCCGGCTCCAACCGGGTGCCGTCGTCGACGCGGTCCACCACCTCGTACTCCCCAACGCCGATGACCTCGTCGAGCACCAGCAACGCGATGTCGACGCCCGCTGCGACGCCCGCCTGCCTGCTCACCATCGACGCCTTGGTGGTGGCGTCGGCGGGAACCGTCGCCAGCGAGGTCACGTCGGGGCCGTAGCGCAGGTCCTCGGACAATGCGCGCGAGATGGTCGCCCGCGTCTCGGCAAGCTCGTCGTCGTTGAGCATCATCGGCTGCACACCTCGACCGAGCGGGCGACGGCGACCCGGCCGTCGGTGGCATCGAACCTGACGGAGCCACTGACCGCGCAGGCGGGATCCAGATCGGGGTGGTCGGCGCGATGGTGACAACCCCGAGACTCGAGACGGTCGAGCGCCGCTGCCGCCACCGCAGCTGCCGTCACCGTCAGCGCGGCATCCTCGAAGTCGGCGCGGCTGGCCAGGTTGCGAGCCCGCGCAGTGCTCAACAGCGCAGTGAGGGTGAGCAATCCGAGGTCGTCGCGGACCACGGAGGCGTGCCGAGTCATCCCCCGCTGCAGCTCTGCCCGCGGCAGTGCCACCCTTGGCTCCACGTCGGGGGACGCGCGCCTTGGGTCCGACGCCGCCGCGAACTCGGCAGCGAGAGCGCCCGCCCGGCGTCCGACCACCAATCCCTCCAGAAGGGAGTTGGACGCCAACCGGTTGGCGCCGTGCATCCCGGTGCGCGCCACCTCGCCCGCGGCGAACAGGCCTGCGAGTTCGGTACGCCCGTACACGTCGGTCACGACGCCGCCGCAGCTGTAATGGGCACCCGGCACCACCGGGATCAGCTGCCGGGTGGCGTCAACGCCTGCCGCCAGGCACGCCGCGTTCACGGTGGGGAACCGGCGCGCGAAGTCGGCGACGCTGCGCGCGTCAAGATGGACACACGGGTCGCCCGTCATGGCCAGTCGCGCGTCGATGGCGGCGGCCACCACGTCGCGCGGGGCGAGGTCGCCCATCGGATGGATGCCTGCGGTCACGGAGTCGCCGCGCGCATCGACGAGGATCGCACCCTCACCGCGGAGCGCCTCGGTGATCAGCGGTCGTCGCCCACCCGCGTGGCCGTCGTACAGCATCGTCGGATGGAACTGGATGAACTCGAGGTCGCTGACCGGCAGGCCGGCCCACAGCGCAAGGGCGATCCCGTCGCCCGTCGAACCCTCTGGGTTGGTCGTCGCCGAAAACAGGTGACCGAGGCCCCCGGTCGCCAGAATCACCGACGCGGCATGGATGACTCCCAGCCCGTCGTCACTGTGGACCAGCACACCCGTGATGCCGCCTGAGTCCTGAAGCACCTGCAGCGCAACGTGATTGCGTCTGATATCGAGCGTGGCGGCAGCGTGGTCGAGGGCCCGTTGGACTTCGGCCCCTGTCGCGTCTCCGCCGGCATGGATGATCCGGCGTCGGGAATGGCCGCCCTCGCGGGTCAGCGACCACCGGCCCGGCCCCGACTCGTCGAACCGAGCGCCGTAGTCGACCAGTTCGGCAACGGCGGCGTACCCGTCGGCGACGATCGACGTGACCGCCTCCGGATCGCACAGGCCGCCGCCCGCGGCCAACGTGTCTGCGACGTGGGCCTCGATGGAGTCGTCGGTCCGCGGCACCACGACGGCGATTCCACCCTGGGCGTAGAACGTCGCGGTCTCACTCGCCTTGCTGAGCAAGACCACCCGGCCGCCGCGGCGGTGTGCCGCCAGCGCAGCGGCCAGCCCAGCGACACCCGTGCCGATGACGACGACGTCGGCGCGCTGCTGCCAGTAGCCTGGGCCGCCGCAGCCCTCAGAACGGGCGTTCATTCCCCGCCGCCCGGCCGCCCGATCTCGATCATGCGCTGAACGCTTGCGCTCGCCAGCCGCGCAGTCTCGGCGTCGACGTGCACCTCGTCGGCGCCCTCGATCAGGCAGCGCAGCAGGGCCGCTGGGGTGATCATCTTCATGTACCGACACGATGCCCGGTCGTTGACGGCCCGGAAGTCGACTTCGGGTGCGGCACGGCGCAACTGGTGCAGCATGCCGACCTCGGTGGCGACCAGCACCTGACGTGCGTGGGTCTGCTTGGCGGCGTCCAACATGCCACCGGTCGAGAGGATCTTCACGCGGTCGTCGGGGAATGCCCCCTCGCCGGCCAGGTACAGCGCGGACGTCGCGCAGCCGCACTCTGGGTGCACGAACAGCTCCGCATCGGGATGGGTTTTGGCCTGCGCGGCCAGTTCGTCACCGTTGATGCCGGCGTGCACGTGGCATTCGCCCGCCCAGATGTGCAGGTTCTTCCGGCCGGTCACCCGGCGGACGTGCGCGCCGAGGAACTGGTCTGGGCAGAACAGCAC
>NZ_JBOGDD010000335.1:0-2039 GCF_050701675.1 Mycobacterium sp.
CTTCCACGCCTTCTCGAACAGTTCCTTCCTGGGCCCGTAGAGCCGGAACAGAAGTTCGAACCGCCGCTTCGGATCCGTCGGCACCCAATTGGATTCCTTACCCGCCGGTGCCTTGGGGCCGAAGTAGATGTCCAGCGATCCGTCGGCGTTCTTCTGCACTGCCGTGTCGTTCGACGCGAGGCTCGGGCGGGACACCCCGCGGATCAGCGCGTGCGTCTCGCGGTCGTACGCGGTCGCCGACCAGTACTGCTCCACCGGTGCGTTCGCCGGCACCCGCAGGCGATAGGTCTTGTTGCCTTCGAGCGGTTCTCCCGCGCGATCGCTGATGTCCACGAGATAGAACTGGCCCCCGCCGAAGACCTTCGGGCTGAAATACGCCATGTGGTACATCACCGCCCGGCCGTCGACGCCGTATTCGTTCGGCTCGGCGAAGCCGGAGCCGAGGCCGTCGCGTGTCTCCGACGGGACGGGCACTGCCCAGCGTGTGCCCGCAAAGAACGGCGGAGCGAAGCCGCGCTCGTATTTCAGCGCGATCACTTCGTGCGCTTCGCGCGCCGCGCCGTCGAGGATCTTGCGCGTGTTGGCATCCGGCTTGAACGGCTTGCCCTTTTCGATGCCGACCGTCTTCAGGACGTCGATCATCGCCTTGTCGCGCGTGAGCCACGGCTCGGCCTGCACGAAGCGGTCGAGCAGCTCTAAGAACGTCGCGTCGTACGGGATGGTTGCGTCGAACGGCTTGTCGTACGCGTCCACGAACACCGTCGAATCAGGATTGCTTCCCAGCGGGTAGACGCGGACGCGCTTGCCGTGCTCAACGGCCGACTTGATGTCGGCATCGCTGCGGCTCTTGAAGTTCGATCGCAGGATCACGAAGCCCCGGTACGTCTCGGACGGCAACACGATGTAGCCGTCCGGTACCTTCTCCTTGTAGCCCGGCGGTGTGATGAGGTACTTCGCACCCTGCCCCTTGTCCGCGCCAGCGGGGCCGACGTCTGCCAGCGCGTTCTGCCAGGCGACGTCGAAGCTGCCCACGATTACTTGGTCCGCATCCGCAGGCGGAATCTCGACCACCACCGGGCCGTTCTTCGTGTCGTAGAACGGGTTGAGGTAGATCGTGTCCGGATTGGGCGTGAGGGTCTGATTCTTCCAGTTCACCGGCCTCGACCAGTAGACGACCTGGTTTGCCTTCGCGCCGTTGTCGATCGCCGCCTGCAACATCCGCTCGTAGTTCACGGCCGGCATGCCCCAGATGACGGCCTCGATGGCACGTCGTTCGATCATGCGATCAGCAAGGTCGTTGGCGGAGGGAGTCTGTGCTGGAGCGGAACGACCGAGGGCGATCAAGGCCAGCGTCACTAGGAGCGCGTAGGGCAGAAGTATGCGTTTCATGACTCCTCGACTTGTCTGAGCAGCGCTGTCACGAGGAATGCCGCGCGGTTCGCTCCATATACTAGTGCGGCGCGCAGCAGGTTTCAGTGCCGCACAACGGATGGCCGCTAAGCTGCGGCCGCGCGTGATGCTACCACGCGCTGTGTCGAGCCTGGCCGCTCGCGCGCCTACAGAGAAGGGAGTTCGAGGGCAAGGAGACGCCGCGCAGCCTCGAGACGCTGCTCCTCAGGCAGACCCGAGAGCCCCATCGAATCTATTTCGATCTGCAGGAGCTGTGCGGCGAGCTCGTCGGGCGAGGCGTTTCGCCGGACCATCGAGTAGATCGTGCCGATGTCGCTGTCGTACTCGTCCGCGGCCGTGTGAGCGACGCCGATCGGATCCCACTCCGCGTTGAGCACGGAACGCACGCGGTCCTGGATGTCGATCCACGCGCGCCCGGCGGATTCGACGCGGAGAAGCTCGCCGCCTTCGACGACCGCGACGAACTCTGAGTTGGGAGTGCGAAGAGCTGCCGGCACGCGCTCGGCGGGGACCTCCCGCTCTTCTTGGCCGAAGCGCACCCTGAGGTGGCCAGGAGCGCCGGAGCCGGTGACAACAGCTTCGACTCGTCTCTCACCCATCGCGATATCCGTTCCGCGGCTGTCTAACGT
>NZ_JBOGDD010000336.1:0-6864 GCF_050701675.1 Mycobacterium sp.
CGTCTGGCCCGTCAGATCACCAGCGTGGACGTACTCTCCGGTGGCCGGGTCGACCGGGCCCTGGCCGGAGACCTGGATGAACGGTCCCTTGCGTACGCCCTGGGAGAATGAATGCGCGGGCGCCGGAGCGTCAGTGGTGAGAATCGCGGTCTTGTCAGTCATGGTGTTGGTATCCCTCTCTGGTGATCTTCTGTTGGCGAATTAGTGAAGTGCGCTGTGCGCCAACGCTCTTCGGTGAGGCCGAGCAGGCGGGTGAGTTCCGCCTGGGGCGGGGCGGCGGCGTCGCCCGTCGTGGACAGGGTGCTCGCCGCGCAGATGTGACCCATCCGCAGTGCGTGTTCGATCTTCGTGCCAGTGATGACCCCGGCCAGGAACCCGCCGGCGAAGGCATCACCGGCACCGATCTTCTCGATCACGTCGACGGTGAGCGACGGGACCTCCACGACTACGTCCTGGTGGAAGCCGGTGACGTGATGGGCGTCGTTCTTGACGACGAGATACTCCGGCTCGGGGAATTCCGCGCGGATCTGCGCCGGGGTCCCGGTTCCGAATACCGCGTCGGCCTCGTCGAGGCCCATCAGGACGATGCTGCTGGAACGCACGCAGTCGGCGAGGACGTCGGCGGCACTCCGTGCGTCCGGCCATAGGGCGGGCCGGTGGTTCAGATCGAAGCTGCAGCGGTGGCGGCCATGGACGAGATGGGTGACGAGTTCGCGCGCGGTGTCCGATAGGGCGGGCGTGATGCCGCTGAGGTGAACCAGGTTGGTGCTGTTGAGGACTCGCGCGACCGGTGGGCGTAGCAGGTCATCGACCGTAAGCGCAGCGCCCGCGGAGTCGCGCCGGTAGTACAGCATGCGCGATCCCGCGAGCGGAAGGTCGTCGGGATGGGTGGTTCCCCCGCCGCGTTCCTTGATGTACAGGCCGGTCGGATGGCAGGAGTCGACGACGATCCCGGCGGTGTCGACGCCCGCCTCGGCCAGGTGCGTTGCGAGATAGCGCCCGAAGCCGTCCTCGCCAACCCGGGTGATGACCGACGTCGCCATGCCCAGTGACGCCAGGACGGTCGCGACGTTGACTTCGGCGCCCGCCGCGCCGCGGGTGAACGTGATCGCCGTCTCCAGCGGTCCGCGTTGTGCGGACAGGACGACGAGTGCCTCGCCGACACAGGTGACGTGCGGCGGTGCGGATGCGGTGATGGAAGCCAACGGTGCTGTGCTCCAGGATGTCTCGATGAACGGTCAGAAGAAGGTGTGGATGAACTCGACCACCGTCGGGTCGGGGTGAGTGTGATCGGTGATGACCGGGATCAGCCGCCACTTGTCGAAGGTGGTGCAGGGATGGGACAGGCCGAGGCGCACGACGTCGCCGACCTTCAAGCAGCGGGCCTGCTCGCCCCGGACGAACGTGTGCTGATCGTTCATCGCGGCGACCGGGCCGGCGCAGCCCGTTGCGGCATCGGCGACGTGCTGGACCACCGGCAGGCCCTCGTCGTAGGGCAGGTCCCGCTTGCCTGCATCAAGCAGCGCCAGTTCGGTCTCGGGCTTCGAGGTCACCCGTGCCCAGCCGTGGATCGCGGAGCGCAGGTGAACGGAATTATCCGGCGCGACGACGTCGGAAAAGGGCGAGATGGATTGGTAGAAACCGTCGTCGTGGGTGATGTACGCACCGGAGCGCAACACGATCCGCACCCCGTCGCTGCGGTGCTCGTCCAGCGCCGCCGCGACCAGGTCGGGGTACGCGCTGCCGCCGGCGGTGATCAGCGACTCCGGAGTCATCAGCCCGTTCAGCGCCCCGTGCAGACGACCCAGATCATCCAGGTAGGCCCCGATCCTGCCAACGGCGCCGGCGGAGCGGTCGTGACCCAGTGCGCCTTCGTATCCGGCGACACCGGCCAGCGCGAGATGCGGGGAGGCGGCGATCGCGTGCGCGACCGCGATCGCCTCGTCGACGGTGCGCGCCCCGCAGCGCCCTCCGGGGGCGCCCAATTCCACCAGCACGTTGACCGGTCGCGGGCATCTGCCGGAGTCGGCGAGTATTTGCGACAGCAGCTCGACGGCGGATATCGAGTCGGCCCAACAGTAGAACTCGAATCCGGGATCGGTGCGCAGCGCCTCGATCAGCCAGCCGGTGCTGACCGGGTCGACCAGGGTGTTGGCGAGCATGATGCGCTCGACACCGAACCGGTGGGCGATCTGGGCCTGCCACGGGGTGGCCACGGTGATGGCCCAAGCACCCGCCTCGAGTTGGTGCTGCCACAACTGGGGCGCCATCGTGGTCTTGCCGTGCGGGGCGAGCAGCATTCCCCGTTCGGCCACCCAGCGCGCCATGGCGGTGGTGTTGTGGTCCAGGTTCGCGGCGTCGATGGTCACCAGCGGGGTGGCGAATTGCGACAGCGCGGGTTCGCGGGCGAGGAAGTCCTCGACGGTGACACCCCAGGCCGATGCCGGGACCGATTTGTGTTCGGGGCCCAGCAGGGTCTGTCCGAGCCGACGCAGCAGGCTGTGGTCCATCTCGCTAACCTCCATCTCGATCGGCGATGGCCCGCACGAACGTCGCGGCCCGCTCGGTGATGGTGCCCCATTGGCCGCTGGACACGAGATCGGGTGCGACGACGTCGGTTCCGGCCGTGACGGCGATCGCGCCCGCCCTCAGGAACCCGGCGGCATTCGCCGCATTGACACCGCCGGACGGGATGAGCGGGATGCCGGGGAACGGCCCGTGCAGATCACGCAGATAGTCCGGCCCAAGCGCGCGGGCTGGGAAGATCTTCACCGCCGCGGCGCCCATGACGATCGCGGCGCGCACCTCGGTGGGAGTGAAGGCACCCATGATGACCGGGATATCCCGTGCGGCGGCCACACGCGCGACGGCTTCGGACAACGACGGGGTGACGAGGAACTGTGCGCCGGCGTCGATCGCGTCGTCGGCCTGCTCGGCAGTGAGCACGGTGCCTACGCCGAGCACGGCTCCCGCTGCGCGGCGAGCGATGTCGGTGCGCGCGAGCTCGGTGAGGATCCCCGGTGTGGTGAGGGTGAGTTCGACCGCCCGGATGCCGCCCTGGTTCAGCGCCTCGACCAGCGAGCCGACGTCGAATGCCCGGTCGGCCCGCACCACGCTGACGACGCGGTCACCGGTGATGATCGAGAGCGGCCCGGTGACGGCACTCACTGGTCGGTCACCTTGCTGAGGAACTGGATCGTCTTGGGGTTCTGTGGATTCGAGAACAGCTCCTCGGGTGATCCCTGTTCGGCGATGACACCGTCGGCCATGTAGACCACCCGGTCGGCGGTGCGCCTGGCGAACCCCATCTCGTGGGTGACCACCACCATGGTCATGCCGTCCTCGGCGAGGCTGCGCATCACGTTGGTGACCTCACCGACGAGTTCGGGGTCGAGCGCGGACGTCGCCTCGTCGAAGAAGATGATCCGGGGGTTCACGGCCAGCGCCCGTGCGATCGCGACGCGCTGTTGCTGACCACCCGATAGCTGGCTGGCGAAATGCCCGGCCCGGTCGACCATTCCGACCCGGTCAAGCACTTCGAGGCCCCTCGTGCGGGCATCATCCTTGGACATCTTGTAGACCTTGCGTAGCGCGAGGGTGACGTTGTTCAGCGCGTCGAGGTGGGGGAACAGGTTGAACTGCTGGAACACCATACCCACGTGTCCGCGGATCTCGGCCGCGCGGCTGGGATCGTGCATGGGCACTCCCCCGACGATGACCTCGCCGGAGGTGGCGACTTCCAGCCCGCTCATGATGCGCAGCAGGGTGCTCTTGCCCGACCCCGACGCTCCGATCAGCACGACGACCTCGCCGTCGGAGACGTCGAGCGTGACGTTGGTCAGGACTTGCAGGTCACCGAAGGACTTGGTGACTTCGGACAGATGGATGTCACGGCCGATACCGTTGATAACCGAAGTACTCACTGGTAGATGGCCTTTCGTTGGTTGCGGGTCACCCAGACCGACAGCGGGTAACACATGGCGAAGTAGAACACGGCGACGGTGAGGTAGATCGTCACCGGGTCGCTGGTCCGGTCGACGATGGACTGCCCGACTTTCATCAGCTCGACCAATCCGATGATCGAGGCGATCGAGGTGTCCTTGATCAACGAGATGTACTGGCCGATCAACGGCGGCAGCGCGATCTTCACGGTCTGCGGCAGCACCACCCAGCGGAACGTCTGATGTGCCTTGAGACCGAGGATCTGCGCGGCCTCGTGCTGACCTGCGGGCACTGCCTCGATGCCCGAGCGGATGATCTCGGCGACGAATGCGCTGTGGTAGATGCTCAAACCGACTGTCGCCGCGACGAACAGGTTCACGCTGTACCCGAGATAGAGCGCCGCGCCGAAGTACACGAAGAGCAGGGTGATGGGGATCGGCGATCCGCGGAACACCTCGACGTAGGCGCGCCCGACAGTCCGCACCAGCCGGATGTGGGTGGTGCGCATGGCCGCGACGACGAGGCCGAGCACCGTCGAGCCCACGATCGAGACCGCCGCGAGCGCCACCGTCAGGACGAACCCGCTCCACAGGATTGGCAGGCTGGCCCACATCAGCGAGAGGTTCATGACCGCCACCCGACGAAGTGGCGAACCGACTGGCGGCTGGCGGTAGGAGCCTGGGATGCCGCAGACCACCTCCGGAACAGCAGCTTCCGGATGATGCCTGCTGCCACTGAGAGGCCGTAGCTCAGGATCAGATACGCCACCACCGCGATCCCGAATACCTGGACGAACAGCAGGGTGCGGGCGTTGATCACCGTAGCGACACCCGTGATCTCGGGTACCGCGATGGTGGACAGCAGTGCCGTGCCCAGCAGCAC
Source organism: Mycobacterium sp. (assembly GCF_050701675.1). Lineage (GTDB taxonomy): Bacteria > Actinomycetota > Actinomycetes > Mycobacteriales > Mycobacteriaceae > Mycobacterium. The sequence goes on from NZ_JBOGDD010000336.1 coordinate 4,825, forward strand.
CTGGACCAGGTTGTTCACCAGGGACGGGTAAACGTTGCGCAGCGCCTGCGGTGCAACGACGTAGGCGAACACGCTCACCCTGCTCAGCCCGAGAATCTGCGCGGCTTCGAGCTGCCCGCGATCCACCGAGGAGAAACCGGCCCGGACGACCTCGGTGAGATACGCCCCGACGTTGACCCCGAGTGCGATGGTCCCCGCCGTCACGGCGGACATTCGCACGCCCATGCTGGGGAACGCGAAGTACACGATGAAGATCTGCAGCAGCACCGGGGTGTTGCGGATGACTTCGACGTAGCACGTGCCAACGAAGCGGAGCAACCGCGACGCCGAATCACGGGCCAGCGCAAAGACGATGGCAAGCGCGAATGCGAGGAGGAAGCCCAGCACGGTGATGCGCAGCGCCAGCACCGCGGCGTGCAGATAGTCGGGTAGATAGGCCAGGACGGTTCGCCATTGGTATTCGATCATGGTGGTTCGCCGAACTCAGAACGCAGGCCGAAGTGGAAAGCGCGGATCGACGCCGAACCACTTGTGGTACAGCTCGCGGTTCTTGCCCGACGAACTGAGGTCGAACAGGAACTGATTGAGGTAGTCCACCCATACCTGGTCGCCTTGCTTGACGCCAAAGGCGTTGTACTCCAGAGGAACCAGGTTGCTGGTGACGACCTCCAGGCCAGGATTGAGCTTCGCCTGGTACTGCAGGTAGTTCGAGTCCTCGATCATCGCATCGGCCTGCCCCTGCTTGACCGCGAGCACCGCGGATTGTGAGCTGTCGAATTCGGCCACCTTGACGTCGATGCCCCGCGTGCGCAGGACGTCGGCGTTGGTGCTGCCCTTGACCACTGCCACGGAGCGGCCCTTCATCGACTCCAGTGACGTCACGCCGCTGCCGGAGCGGACCAGTAGTCCCTCGGTGGCGACGACATAGGGGTCGGTGAACGCGATCTCCTTGGCCCGTTCGAGCGTTCGGGTGAAGTTGCAGAAGACCACGTCGACCTTGTTGGTCTGCAGGTTGGGAATCCGGTTGGACGACGTGGTGTCGACGATCTCGAGCTTCACGCCAGTCTCCTTGGCGAGTTCCTTGGCGATGTCGACGTCGTACCCGTCGGGCTGGCCCTGCGCATTGTTGAACCCGAACGGCGCGAAGGACAGGCAGGTGGCCACCTTCAGCGTGTTGGTGGCCAGGACGTGCCGCAGCGCCGAATCGGCGGCCCCACCACCACCGCCAGGCATCGGGGTGCACGCGGTCGCCGTAGCCACCAGACCGGCTGCGGCGCAAGCGATGACGATGCGGCGGAGCATTGGTGCCAACTTCATGGTTACTTCTTCCTCGGTGAGGGCCGTCAGATTTGCCGTTCGGAGATGTCGTGGCCGAGCTCGTGCGAAATGCGTTGCGCGCCCGTCACGATGTGCTTGGTGTACTGGTCGCGGTTGGCGGCGATCACATCCGCGGGTCCGGAGATGCTGACGGCGCACACACATTCGCCGGAGTGGTTGAACACGGGTGCTGCGATGCACCGGATACCCTGCTCGTTCTCGAGATCGTCGTAGGCGCAGCCGCGGTCGCGAACGGAAGCAAGGTGCGCCCTGAGTTCGGCCGGATCGGTGATGGTCGACGGCGTGCGCGGCGTCAGCCCCAGTGCGACGACGCGCTCGAACTCCGCGTCGCCGAGGTACGCCAGCATCGCCTTGCCGGACGCCGTCGAGTAGGCCGTGCCGGTATCGCCGACACGTGAGGCCATCTGGATCGGCGATGCGCCTGCCACCTTGTCGACGTAGGTCACCCGCCTGTCGCTGTACACCAGCAAGTGGACGGTTTGTCCGGTGGCATCGGCGATTTCACGCAGGGTGGGCTGTGCGGTGGAGCGGATGTCCAGGTCGGCCAGGCACGCGCTGGCCAATGCCAGCGCGCCGATCCCCATTCGGTAAGTGCCGTCGGCGTCCTGGCGCACGAGTCGTTGGTCGATCAGTGGGGCGACGAGCCGCAGGACGGTGCTCTTGGTCGTCTCGGCCCCCTCGGCCAATTCGGCGAGGCTGGTG
>NZ_JBOGDD010000337.1:0-1881 GCF_050701675.1 Mycobacterium sp.
GGGTAAGCGGTGTGCTCATTCGATTTCCGGACCCGCTGATCGTCGAATGGATGCTGTGGCAGCATGCCGCCGGCCGATCCGACCGGAGCGTCATCAGGAACCGCGTGCTCGGCGTGATGAAGTTCGCCCGCGAGATCGGCGCATCACCGGTCACCGCGCAAACCGCCGACGTCATCGGATGGCTCGCCTGCCACCGTGACGGACCAGAGGTACGCGCAACCAACTTCAGCTACCTGCAGTCGTGGTTCTCATGGCTCTGCCAAATGGATCACCGAGCCGACAACCCGATGTTCAAGCTCGCGATGATGTCCGGTGGCATCCGCAACGTCGGTGTCGTCGATCAGGAGCTCCGGCTCCTCCTCGCTGCCATGCGCAAGACGCCACGGGCTTTCGGCGGGAAGCCAACGAGCGCCGTAGTCGATCGGCTGCTCGACGAGCGCGCGGCCATCACCAAGTATGGATCCGGCCGCGCGTTGAACCGCCTCTGACTAGGCACCAATCCAGTTGCCGTGGAAGCCGAACGGCACCCGGTGCGGCAACTTGATCGTCGCCACCGGGTCACCCGCGAAGTCGGACGCGTCCAGGATCACCAGATCGCTTCCGTTCCTGGCTGAGTCGTAGACGTAGCCGAGGTAGTAGCCGGCCAATTCGTCGGAGCCCCGGCCCGTGGCTTCCGTCGACGGAACGAAGACCGCCTCACCCGGCACCCCTGGGCTTGCCGCGGTGCCGAACGGATGCTCGACGGAAGCGCCCGTGTTCAAGTCATGGTGCACCAGCTTGTCGCTGCCGACCGACACGGCGTACCGCGCAGGCAGGCCGGCCAGCCGGTCGTCGATCCTGGGGAATTCCACGGCGTGGTCGTCCAGCTGCTGCCCGCTGACGGTGCCCCTCTGCAGATCAATCGTCCAGGTCCACATCACCGCGTCGACGTCGAATCCACCGTGCTCGCGCCACAACTCCGGGTACCGAACCGCTTGCAGAACAATTGAATTGCCTCCGTCAGCGTTGACGGAGTCATAGGCGTTCGCCACGTGGAAGACGTAGCACGGGTCGATGTCGAACCAGCGGATCGGACCGTACGGATCGTCGCGGCGCATGACACCGAGACGCGCTCCGTAGCCGTCGTCCCAGCGGTAGGGCATGTCGCCCCTTCCGTTGAGCGCGATGTCCATGTCGAACACGACGGGCAGGTCCATGAAGATCACGTGCTCGGCGGTGAGCGCGAAGTCGTGCATCATCGTCAGCGCCTTGACGTCGACCGGGCGGTTGACGGTCAGCTCCCCGTTCGCGTCCACCCGGTGGTACGTGACGTACGGCTCGAACATGTTGCCGTAGCCGAAGAAGTGCATCTCGCCGGTGGTGGGGCAGATCTTTGGGTGCGCGGTCATCGAGTCCACCAGCTTGCCGCCGAAGTCGTACGCGCCGACGGTCTCCAGGTCGTTGGTGATCTCGTAGGGCAGAGACGACTCGACCAGCGCCAGGGTCTTGCCCGCGTGGTTGACGACGTGAGTGTTGGCGACTGCGGAGCGCAGATTGCGCGAGCCGTCGGCGTTGTAGAGGGGAAAGTCCTTCTCGAAGCTGTCGGTGCGGACCCAGCGGTTGCGGTACCAGGCGGCGCGGCCGTTCTCGACGCGGATGCCGTGGATCATGCCGTCACCGGTGAACCAGTGCCCGGTGGACTGACGGGGGTTGGGCCCGTTGCGCAGGTACCAGCCGTCGAGCTCCGGGGGAATCGTTCCCTCGACGAGCAGGTCGAATTCAGTGAGCTCGTCGGCGACGGGCGCGTAGTTGCCCACCTGAAAGAACTGGCCGTCGCCGGGCAGTCCGGCCGGGTCGGTGGGCGAGAAGTCCTTGGTGTCGGTCATTTGGTGCCTCCTGGGC
>NZ_JBOGDD010000338.1:0-8886 GCF_050701675.1 Mycobacterium sp.
CACCCCGAACGGCACGAAGTCCTTGCCCGTCGGGCCGATGTAGGGCGCACCGGGTGGAAACCCCTGCGTCGTCCAGGCGATCACCGTGCCGCGGCGCGGCAGCAACACGTCGCTCATCTCGGACTTACTGCACTTCGGACAGTGCGACTGACGCGGGAACACCGTGGCCCCACACGCCCCGCACCCACTGCCGATCAGCTGCGCGTTCTCCTCCGGCCACGTCGAAATCGTGGGATCTATCGCCTTCTGCACGAGGCCTCCTGAAGTCAGGCGAAGAATACGTTGGCAAAATCGTACAACATCATTTCTCTAAACTGGAAAGTACATTCTCATTCCGGTTCAGCAGCCAGTTCGGCGTGCCCCAGCAGCGACTTCGCTGCGGTGTAGACGTCGAGACGCCCGTTGGCAATCTGGGCCGCGAGCGCATCGAGGCCGGGATGCGTCCGTAGCGCGCTCTGCGCCAGAGACAACACTTGGGCGCGGGCCCTCGCGGCGCGCCGCTGCGGATTGTCGGCCCGCAGATGCGCGTCTATCGCCCCGACCAGTTCGGCGATGCCCTGGTTCTGCGCAGCCACGATCTTGAGGATCGGCGCGCTGGTCTCCGCACGCAGGTCGCGGGCCGTCTGGTCGGCACCGTCGCGATCGGCCTTGTTGATGGCGACGATGTCCGCCACCTCGAGCAGACCCGCCTTGGCGGCCTGGATCGCGTCGCCCGCACCGGGATTGAGCACGACGACGGCCGGGTCCGCAACGGCCGCGATCTCGATCTCGGACTGACCGACCCCGACGGTCTCGATGAGCACCACGTCGTAGGACAGGGCTGCGAGAACGCTGATCGCGGCGGGCACGCCCTCGGCGAGGCCGCCCAGATGTCCGCGGGTGGCCACCGAGCGGATCAGCACGTCGGAGTCGTTGATGTGCGCGGCCATTCGGATGCGGTCCCCCAAGAGAGCACCGCCGCTGTAGGGCGACGACGGGTCCACGGCCAGCACCGCGACCCGCTTGCCCTGCTCGCGGTACGCCGTGACGAGCGCAGCGATGGTCGTCGACTTCCCGGCCCCCGGCGGACCGGTGACGCCGATGACGCGGACGGATCGGTTCCCGACGATGGCCAGGACTTCATCGCGACGATCGCTCTCGACCAGGCTCAGCAGCCGACCGGCCGCCCTGGTGGATCCGCTGCGCGCCGCGGCAACGAGCTCATCGATGGTCATCGTTGCGGCTGACTCTATCCGGCGATCAGATCGCCGGAACCTCGATGACCGTCGCCGAACCCATCCCACCCCCGGCGCACATCGCGGCCACCCCGATACCGCCTCCGCGATGGCGCAATTCGTGCACCAGCGAGACGACCATGCGCGCTCCGCTGGCCGCAACGGGGTGTCCGAGCGAGCATCCGCTGCCGCTGACGTTGACGATCTCGGGATCGATGTCGAGCATCTTGACGGTGGCCACGGTCATGGCCGCGAACGCCTCGTTGATCTCAAACAGGTCGACGTCCGAGACCGAGAGTCCGGCGCGCTTCAGCGCCTTCGGAATCGCCTCGACCGGCGCAAGCCCGGTGAAGGCGGGGTCGACGCCGACCGACGCCCATGACCTGATCGTCGCAAGGCCGGGCAGGCCGAGCCGGTCGCTGGCCACCACTAGCGCGGCGGCGCCGTCGTTGGCGCCGCTGGCGTTGCCCGCCGTGATCGAGAAGCCCTCGATCTCGGGGTGCAGAACCTTCAGCGACGCCAGCTTCTCCAGGCTGGTGTCACGGCGCGGGTGTTCATCGGTGTCGAACACGCCGTGCGGAGTGTCGATGGGGACGATCTCGTCGGAGAAGCGCCCCTCGTCAATGGCGGCGATGGCCTTGCGGTGCGAGTGGAACGCCCACTCGTCCATCTCCTCGCGGGTCACACCCGCCCTGATCGCAGAGTTCCAGCCCACCGTGATGGACATGTCCATGTTGGGTGCTTCTGGAGTGTTGGGGTGCGTCGGCGGGAACCAGCCCACCGTCTCGGCATCCTTCTCGCTGCTGACGCGGCGGGTGAACCGCGGCGAGGTGGACGCGGAGTTCACCCCTCCGGCGATGATCAACTGATCCATGCCTGCGCGGATGCTCGCCGCCGCACTCTGCACGGCGGCCTGACCCGCGGCGCAGTGCCGATTGGTCGACAGCCCCGGCACCGTCACCAGGCCTGCGGTGATGGCGGCGTGGCGGGCGATGACGCCGCCGCCGTACAGGCCCTCGCCGAGGATGACGTCATCGACCTGCGAGGGGTCGAGATCTGCGGCGGCCGAGCCGACCACGTGATCAGCGAGGACGTAGGCGTCGGTATCGCGCAGCGTCCCCTTCATCGCCGTGCCGATCGGCGTGCGCAAGGCGGAGACGATGACGGCTTCAGGCATGAGCGGACCCTCTTTCGAACCGGTATGAGAATGCTATTCTCTCAGTCAGAGAGTCTCAGTTGCAAGAAGGGGAACCACATGCAGATCGAAGGCAACTCCGCGATCGTGGTCGGCGGTGCGGGCGGTCTCGGCGAGGCGACGGTTCGCCGATTGCACGGCGCCGGCGCCAAGGTGGTCGTCGCCGACATGGCCGACGACAAGGGCAAGGCCCTCGAAAGCGAGCTCGGCGTTCGCTACGTCAAGACCGACGCCACCTCCGAGGAGTCCGTGCTTGCCGCGATAGCGGAAGCCGAATCACTTGGCCCGCTGCGGATCTCGGTGGACACCCACGGCGGCCCGGCCAGTGGCGGACGCCTGGTCGGCAAGGACGGCTCGGCGCTGGATCTGGACGGCTTCAAGAAGACGATCGAGTTCTACCTGACGGCCGTGTTCAACGTGATGCGCCTTTCGGCGGCCGCGATCGCGAAGTCGGAACCGCTCGAGGAGGGCGGCCGCGGCGTGATCGTCAACACCGCATCGATCGCAGGCTACGAGGGTCAGATCGGCCAGCTCCCCTACGCTGCCGCGAAGGGTGGCGTGCTCGGCATGACGCTCGTCGCCGCGCGCGACCTGTCACCGCTGGGCATCCGCGTCGTCACCATCGCCCCAGGCACGATCAACACTCCTGCCTACGGCCAGGCGGGAGATCAGCTCGAGAAGTACTGGGGCCCGCAGGTGCCGTTCCCCAAGCGGATGGGCCGCTCGACCGAATACGCCCAACTGGCGCAGAGCATCATCGAGAACGACTACCTCAACGGCGAGATCATCCGCTTGGACGGCGCACTGCGGTTCTCGCCGAAGTGAGCAGGACGTGACGCTCTCGCTCGAAGGCAAGGTCGCGTTCGTCGCGGGTGCCAGTCGTGGCATAGGCGCGACGATCGCGAAATCGCTTGCCGCCGCTGGCGCGTCCGTGGCCGTCGCCGCGCGCTCCGAGGAGCGTGGCAAGCTGCCCGGCACCATCGGCTCGGTCGCCGACGACATCGTCGCGGCGGGCGGGCGTGCCCTTCCGGTCGCGTGCGACGTCACCAGCGAGGCCTCGGTCGACGCCGCGGTCGAGACGACGGTCACCGAGTTCGGCGGCATCGACATCCTCATCGCCAACGCGGGCGTGTTGTGGCTCGGCCCAATCGAATCCACGCCGCTCAAACGCTGGCAGCTGTGTCTCGACGTGAACCTCACGGGTGTCTTCCTGGTCACCAAGGCCGTCATCCCGCACGTGCGGGCGCGCGGCGGCGGTTCACTGATCGCGGTGACGACCACCGGGGTCGGCATGATCGACCACGGCGCGAATGCGTACTGGGTGTCGAAGGCCGCCGCCGAGCGGCTCTACCTCGGGCTTGCTTCGGATCTGCGGATCGACAACGTCGCCGTGAACTGCCTCAGCCCGTCACGGGTGGTGCTCACCGAAGGCTGGCAAGCGGGCGGTGGTGGCTTCGAGATCCCACCCGAGATGGTCGAGCCGCCCGAGGCCATGGGCAACGCCGCCGTGTTACTGGCGCGCCAGGACGCCACCGGCATCACGGGCACCGTGCAGCGCTCGGAGGACCTTCCCGGCCAACCGCCGAAATAGCATTCCCTGTCGTTACGCGACCGCGGTAACGACAGGGAATGCTATTTCGGCGCAGCGGCGTCAGGCGTCAGGCGTCAGATCGCTTCGAAGGGTTCGCCGTCCAACGCGACGGACGGATGTCCGTCCGGACCGACTGGGACGTCGCCCACCAGCGTGATGCGGTACAGCCGTCGATCGTGGTCCCCAGTCAGGTCACTGGGCGCCAGATGTACGGCGGCACGGTTGTCCCAGAACGCGATACTGCCCGGCTCCCACTTGAATCGGACCGTGTATTCGGGCCTGGCCAGCTCGTCGTAGAACAGGCCGAGCAACCGTCGACTCTCGTGCGGCGAGACATCGACGATGTGGGTGGTGAATCCGGGGTTGACGTAGAGCGCCTTCTCGCCGGTCTCCGGATGGACCCGAACCACGGGATGTTCGGTGACGAGGGGGCGCCTGCTCACCCGCTGCTGGTACTCCTCGGTGGCGGTCGTTCCGTCGGGCGGCGAGAAGCGGTGCACCGCACGGAGTTTGTCGGCGAGCCGGCGCACCGACGTCGACAACCCCTCGTACGCCGCCACGGTGTTGGACCACTGGGTGTCGCCGCCGTACGGCGGGATCACCTCGGCGCGCAGGATGGACGCCGCAGGCGGGTTGACCGCCGCCGTCACGTCGGCATGCCAGTTCGGCTTGTCGAAGCCCCGGCTACTGCCGTAGCGCGTCTTGAACCGGTCCCGGAAGATCGGGTAGATCGTTGGATAGCCGGGGTCGGCGATCGAGTCGAAGAGCGGATGCGCGGGCGTTGGCGCACCGAACGCCGAAGCGAACCGCAGGTGGTCGTCGTGGTCGATGAACTGGTCGCGGAAGAACACCACCTTCCACTGCAGCAGGGCCGCCCTGATCTCGCCGACCTGCCGCTGGTCGAGTGGCTTGGTCAGGTCGACGCCGTGAATCTCGGCCCCGGTCCATCCCGATTGCGGCCGGACGCTGAGCGCCTCTGCCACCTGTGTCTGTGCCGACGTCATGCGTGAATCTCCTTCTGTCGTCAGGTATTGATCGGCTTGGGCTTCACACCATCAAGCCCGTTCTGGGCGTCGACGATGTCGTTGTATCGGCCGTCGACGTAGGGCCCGACGTCGACATGGGTCTTGATGGTGCCCGTGTCGTAGAGGCCGTCGGCGACGGTCTGGAACAGTGCGGTGGACGCCGCGTCGATCGGGTAATACGAGGCGGCGCCATCTTCCTCGTACAACTTCTTCCCCTGCTCGAACGTGATGCCCTGCTGCTTGACGTAGTACTCGTTGATCCACTGTTCGGCGTGGGTGTCCTTCCAGTTGTTGGCGGCCGCCGCCCGGCCGACGTAATCGCCGATCGCCGCCACCTTGGCCGGGTCGTCGAGCACCTCCTTGCGCACGATGAGGGTCTGAATCCCGGTGTTGATCCCGGTACCGTCACCGAGGATCGGCGGCTCACCCAACTGGTAGTACTGGTTGCCGAGCACGATCGCGGCGTCGACGGCCCCGGCTGCGAAGGTCGGAACCACCTCTGCACCAGCCAGTTCCACCGGCTGCACGTCGGTCTTGAGGTCCAAGCCGTGCTGTTTGAGCAGGGCCGCGGTGATCATGTGACGCCCGGAACCCGGCGGGTAGGCGACGCGCTTGCCGCGTAGGTCCTCGATCTTTTCGACGCCACTGTTGGGTTTGGCCACCAGGAAGTAGCCACCACTGGTACCCGGATTGGCCTGCAATCCGATGGTGACCAGATCGGTGACACCACTGTCGACGGCGATCGGCACCGGCGCCTCGCCGATGGAACCCACGTCGGCGGCACCCGAACGCAGCGCCTCGATGACCGCGGAGCCGCCGCTGAAGTCGGCGAACTCCACCGCGTACGGAGCGTCCTTGCCCGCATTGGCCAGATTCCACGGCAGTGACTGGGTGGCGTTCTGCTCTGCGATCACGAGCTTGGTGCCCGCAGGCACCTCGGTCTTCGCGGCGATCTGCACCGAGTCGATCGCGGTGCTCGCCTCGTCGTCGGACAGGCCGCAGGCGGCGGCCAACAGCGAAACCGCCAACAACACGGGAACTTTCCACCGCGAGTGGATGGGAGATGACATGTGGGATCCTTGGTCAGGTGCGCGAGCACGGGTTCAGAGCTGAACTTCTCCGGTCACGCCGAGTTCGGCCAACAGGCGGCGGCGCAGCGTTGCGAACTCGTGAGAATCCCTGGCCCGCGGCTTGGGCACCGAGACCTCGACGTCGAGTGAAATGGCTCCGTCGGTCAGCACGATCACTCGATCGGCCAGCAGAATCGCCTCGTCGACGTCGTGGGTCACCAGCAGTACGGCGGGCTTGTGCCGTCGACACAGGTCGAGCAGGAGGCCGTGCATTTTGATGCGGGTGAGCGCGTCGAGCGCACCGAACGGTTCGTCGAGCAGCAGGAGTTCGGGTTGACGCACCAGCGCCCTGGCCAATGCGACACGCTGCGCCTCGCCACCGGACAACGTCCGCGGCCACGCCCTGGCTTTGTCGGCGAGGTTGACCTCCGCCAGTGCGGCACGTGCCTGTGTACGGACCGCTGCGGTCGCGGGCAGGCCGATGGTCACGTTGTTCAGTACCCGTTGCCACGGCAGTAATCGCGGATCCTGGAACACGATCGCCCGCTGCTCCGGCACCCGGACGTCGCCGGCGAAGCCACCGTCGAGTGCACCGAGCGCACGCAGGAACGTGCTCTTGCCCGACCCGCTGCGGCCCAGCATCGCGACGAACTCGCCGCTACGGATCTCCAGGTTCAACGCGTCGATGACCACGTTGTCGCCGAAGGTCTTTCGGACATCGCGGGCGACGACGACCGTATCCCTCGTCAGCTCAGTCGCCGTCATAGACCCGTCTCCAGGTGAGCAGTCGTGCCTCCAGGAAGCGGACGATGACGATCGATGCCAGCCCGAGGATCGCGTACACGCCGATCAACACGAAGACCACGTCGATCTGGAAGTACTCGCGCGCATCGGTCATCATCCGGCCAAGTCCTTTCTTGGCGTTGATGGTCTCGGCGAAGATGAGCGAGAGCCACGACGCGGTGAGCGCGAGGCGCAACCCCACCAGGAATCCCGGCATCGATCCAGGGATGATCACCCGGTAGATGAGTTCGGCACGCCCAGCGCCGAATGATCGCGCAGCTTCGACCAGTCCGGAGTCCACGCTGCGGATGGCGCTGAAGGTGTTGATGTAGATCGCCACTGCCACCGCCAGGGTGATGAGCAGGATCTTGGGCACTTCGCTGATGCCGAACCAGACGATGAGCAGCGGCACCAACGCGAAGTTGGGCACTGCGCGAAGCACTTCCATGTTCGCATCGACGAAGTTCTCGCCCACCCGCGACAGACCGGCGATCAGAGCCAGCACCAGTCCCAGCACGATCCCGAACAACAACCCGTATCCGACCCTCAGCAGGCTGGTTACCAGGTGTTCTTGCAGAGCGCCGTCGGCGATCAAGTGAAACGCCGTGCCCAGCACCCTGGTCGGCGCTGGAACGGTGCGCGCGTCGAAGACGGCGGTCGTGGAGAGCACCTGCCACAACCCGACGAGCAACGCCGGTCCGAAGAGCCGCTGCAGCCAGCGCGGGACGTACTGGTTGCGTTGGCGCTTGCCGATGATCGCCCGCGGGTCGACGAGTGCACTCTCGCCAGCGCCCCGCTGCGCGGCGGGGGTGCTCTTCTGCGACCGGGCGAGCGCGGTCGACATGTCAGGCAGCTCCGAAGAAGTCGCCCGCCAGCGACTCCGATGCGCGGCCGTCGGGTCCGACCGGGACGTCGCCCACCAACGTGATGCGGTGCAGCACCCGGTCACCATCGACGTGCTCGAAATCGCGAGGGGCGAGATGCAGCGCGGCCCGGTTGTCCCAGAACGCAACACTTCCCGGCTCCCACTTGAACCGCACCGAGTACTCGGGGCGCGCGATCTCCTCGAACAGCAGGTCCAGGACGTGCCTGCTCTCCCGCGGGGAGAGTCCGACGACCTCTCGGGTGAACGACGGGTTCACGTAGAGCACGCGTTCGTTGGTCTCCGGGTGGATGCGCACCACCGGATGGATGGAGGCCAGCGGGGACGAGCGCACCAGATCGCCGATCTTCTCCGCGCTTCGGTCAGCGGAGGCGTTGGCGCCGAAGCGATGCTCGGCCCGCAGCTCATCGATGAACTCCCGCACTGACGGCGAAAGTCCCTGGTAGACCGCGGCCACGTTGGTGAATTGAGTGTCGCCGCCGAACGGCGGAACGACTTCGGCGCGCAAAATGGAGTGCGACGGCGGATTGATGAGCGGAGTCACGTCGGCATGCCACCCTGGCCCGTTCGGGCTCTGCTTCTTGCGGTAATTGGTTCCGTAGCGGTGGTCATAGGCCGCAGGTGAGACGGTGTGGATCTGCGGAAACCCCTCCGGCGCGGAATCCCCCTCGTATGGGTGACCCGGCGTCACGTCACCGAACTGGGCCCCGAACGCGATCTGGGCAGCGTGGTCGAGCGATTGGTCGCGGAAGAACACCACCTTCCACTCATTCAGCGCTGTCCGGACGACGGCCTTCGCGTCGTCGGACAGCGGCACCGCCAAGTCCACCCCGGTGATGAGCGCGCCCGTCCACCCGGACAGCGGCGTCACCTTCAGCGCAGTATTCACCGTAGCCGTCATGTACCCGTCCCCCTCGAAAGTGATTGCGAAGATCGATCTTCCGACGGTAGCGGCAGGGCGCCGATGGGTTAGGGGTTTGAATCGGCGTGAAAAGAACCGCGCGGACGTGCTCGTGACGCCCCCGACGAGCGTGCGGCGAATGCCAAATCTCAGCCGCGTGTCGCGGGCAAACACGCACGCTCGCGCGGAGAGGGGGACGCAGGGGAAGGGGACGCAGGGAAAGG
>NZ_JBOGDD010000339.1:0-12932 GCF_050701675.1 Mycobacterium sp.
CCCCGAGCTGGTCGCCGACGAACACGATGAGCGCCGCGACGAGCACGTTGAAGACGAAGGACACCACGAAGACCTTGGAGTCGAAGATCCGCTCCAGGTAGGCGCGCAGTCCCCCGAACACCGCGTCGAGCGCCGCGACCACCGCGATGGGAAGGTACGGCTGGATGACCTCGGGCACGCTCGGGTGGAACACCAGCCCGAGGGCGATGCCAACGACCAGTGCGGCTATTCCTATCATCGATTACCGATCATTTCGGACCAATCTGCTTGGCGAAGTTGACGTCTCGCACCGAACTTGCGGGAAGGCTCAGATCGTCGGATTCGCTGACGTTGACGACCACCCCGTAGGACGCCTCGAGGATCCGCAGACGTTGCAGACCGGGACTCTGATCGAAGGCGTCGTGCATCCCGTGCGGCGCACCGACGGCCAGAACGACGTAGGGGTTGGCGATCGGCTGGTTGTCGACGAGCAGTCCACCACCGGCCTGCCGGACGGTGACGTTGGGGCCGATGCGCACGCCCCCCACGGCGATCGCCTCTGCGCCGCTGGCCCACAGCGAGTTGATCACCAGCTGCAGGTCGCGGTCGAGGATGACCTGCGGGCTGCCCGCAACGCGCTGCTTGGACACGTCGCTGAGATCGCGTGCAGCAGTGGGTTCGGCGACCGACACGGTCAGCCCGGGACCGTGCACGGCCGTGGCCCCTGCGGTGAACTCTGCGGCGTCGAGTCCCGCGAGCAACTGTCTGCCGCGTTCGTCACCGGCGAGGCGGCTGCGCCGTTCCGACTCGACCTGCCCAGCCAGCGCGTCGCGGCGCGCCGTGGCCTCGTTCGTCGCCCTCTGCGCGTTCCCGACGCCGGCGGCCAACACCTGCCGCGTCTCCTGCGTCGCGGGGGCGACGGACTTCGCTTGGGCGGCTGCGGCGGCGAACACCGCCGCCACCAACAGCCCGGCCAGGAGCTGCCAGCCGAAGTTCGCGGACTTGCTCGTCGGGGTGCCCGCCTTCCGCCGCTCGGCCGCCGCGGCGTAGCCGGGATCGAGGTGCTCGGACAGCAGCGAACGCAGCAGCGATGGCACCGGGATCAGCTTCGGCGCGCCCGCTTCGTGAGCGTTGCGTCCGGCGTCCGGGCTGTAGCCGCCGAGCGCGCGCTCGTCGTCAGGCACGCCCCCGCTGACCGCGCGACCGACGGGGAAGCTGCCGAACCACCATGGTGACCTGGACGAGGTACAGCACGCCCGACCACAGATACATCGCCATCCCCCAGCCGAGGAACGCCCAGCCGCAGGCCAGGATCACCCGGCTCCACAGCGCGTCCCACTGGCCCAGCAACACGAACGGGAAACCCGACATCAACGAGAACGTGGCGGCCTTGCCGAGATAGGTCACCGGTAACGCCGTGAATCCGCGACTGCGCAGGACCGGAAAGGTCAAGGCCAACAACACGTCACGACCGATCAGGACCAGCACGAACCACCAGGGCACGATGCCGTAGGCCGCCAGCGCGACGGGGACGACCACCATGTAGATGCGGTCGACGGCCGGATCGAGCAGCGCGCCGAGTCGCGACGACTGGTTGTCGACGAGCCGGGCGATCTTGCCGTCCGCCCAATCCGAGAAGCCGCTGAACATCAGCACCGCGACCGCCCACGCGTTGGCATCGACGGCCAGCAGGTAGATGAAGACGGGCACCAGCACCAAACGCAACACGCTGAGCGCATTGGGAATGGTCAGCACCCGGTCGCCGGTGTCCTGGACCGCTTCGCCCTCCCCCTCCGAACGAGGCTCCATGCGTTGAACCTAGCGGAACACCCCGGGCAGACTCAGCGCAGACATCGTGTCGTCGGCCATCGGGTCGTCGTGAATCATGTAGGTCCACGTCGACGTCGGCCTGGCGAGCTTCGACAGGTCGAGGCCCTGCTCGTCCTCCGACACGTTGGCGGTCTCGAAGGTCTGCTGCGCGGCTTCGATGGCGTCGGCGGCCAACGAGGCGAACGCGTCGACGGCCAGCCGATGGAATTCATCGAGCGGGTTCTGCCTGCCCAATGCGCGCAGGTGGATGCTCTCGCGAATGTCGGACAGGTAGGCCTGATGGTCAGCCCAGCCGCGGTCGAGGTGGTACAGCATGATCTGCCTGCTGATCTTCTCCAGCCGTTCCTCGCCGATCTCGGTGACCAGTTCCTCGTAGCGCTCCGGCGATTTCGCGGCCAGCTCTTCGCGGGCGGTCGCGGTGCGCAGCAAGGTGTTTCGACGTTCGACCAGGATCGCGCGCTGCTGGGCAACGAGCTGGTTGTAACGCCAGGTGTTGGCGTGCACGTCGAGGAGCCTGCCCTCGGCGACGCGTTGGGCGTGTTCGAGCAGCTGCGCTGCCTTGTCGTTGGTGATGCGGCCGTCCTCGTCGGTCGCCGTGGGCAGCTTCTCCGGCTCGAGGTGGGCGACGACCACGGTGTCTTCCCAACTGGAGAAGAAGACCGACGAGCCGGGGTCGCCCTGTCGTCCGGCGCGGCCACGCAACTGGTTGTCGAGGCGCTCGGTGTGGTGTCGGCCGGTGCCGATGACGTGCAGACCACCGAGCTCGGCAACTTCATCGTGGCCGGTCTCGTCGGAACCGCCAAGCCGGATGTCAGTGCCGCGGCCGGCGATCTGGGTGGACACGGTCACCGAATGCAGCGTGCCCGCCTCGGCGATGACGCGTGCCTCCTCCTCGTCATTCTTCGCGTTGAGCACCACTGCGGGCACGCCCGACTTGGTGAGCCGCTCGTGCAGCTCCTCGGATTCGGCGACGTCGCGGGTGCCGACGAGCACCGGCTGACCGGTCTCGTGGACCGACTTGATGTGATCGATGACGGCGTCGGTCTTGGCACCGGCGGTGATGTAGACGCGGTCGACGTCGTCCTCACGGATGTTGGGGGTGTTCGGCGGGATCGGGGAAACGCCGAGCTTGTAGAACTGCCGCAGCTGCTCGCCTGCGGCCAGTGCCGTTCCCGTCATCCCGCAGACCCGCGGGTAGCGGTTGATCAGAGCCTGCACGGTGATGGTGTCGAGTACTTCGCCGGTCTCGGTGGGCTCGATGCCCTCCTTGGCCTCGACGGCCGCCTGAAGTCCGTCGGGCCAGCGCTGCAGCTGGGCGATGCGGCCGCGTGATGCGTTGATCAGCTGCACCCGGTCGTCCCGCACGATGTAGTGCACGTCGCGCTGCAACAGCACGTGAGCGTGCAGCGCGACGTTGACCTCGGTCAACGTGGTGCTGACGTTCTCCTCGGAGTAGATGTCGATGCCGCCGAGCGCCTTCTCCAGCTTGCGGGCTCCCTCGTCGGTGAGGTGGACGTTGCGGCGGTCCGCGTCGGTGTCGTAGTCCCTGACAGGGACGAGCTCGCCGACCAACCGGATGATCTCCAGCCGCGGCGTCTCGCGATGGGTGGTGCCCGCCAGTACGAGTGGCACCAGCGCCTCGTCGACCAGCACCGAGTCGGCTTCGTCGATGAGGGCGACGTCGGGGTCGGGCGACACCAGGTCCTCGACGTCGGTGACGAGCTGGTCACGCAGCACGTCGAAGCCGATTTCGTTGACCGACGCATAGGTCACGTCGCACCCGTAGGCGGCGCGGCGTTCGTCGGCGGTGGACTCGGCGGTGATCCAGCCGACGCTCAGACCCATTGCCTCCAGCAGCGGGCCCATCCACTCGGCGTCGCGACGGGCCAGGTAGTCGTTCACCGAGATGACGTGCACGCTGCGGCCCGCGATCGCGTATCCCGCGGCAGCGATCGCCCCTGCGAGCGTCTTGCCCTCGCCGGTGGCCATCTCGACGACGTCGCCGGCCAGCATGCGCAGCGCGCCGAGCAGCTGAACGTCGAACGGCCGCAAGCTCGTTGCCCGCTCCGATGCCTCACGGGCGATGGCCAGGAACTGCGGGATGTCCGCTGACTCGGCGAGCCCGTCGAGGTTGAGCAGCTTCGCGGCCTTCTGCAGCTGCTCGTCGTCGAGGGCCGCCGCCTTCTCGTCGAACTCCGCCGAGGCGCGCACCAGGTCCATCGACTGGGCCTGGTCCTTGTCGGTACTGGCGCCGAGCAGCTTCCAGAATCGGTTGCTCAGCCGACCGGAGGTGCGGTCTTTCGTCTTCGGCGAACTCTTTGGCACGTGTTCAAGGTACGCGGCGCCGAACACCCCTGCGAGCGTGCGTGTCCAACACGGTCACGGGATCGGCCAGCGAACCGCATCACCGGTCTCTTGCTGCGGTAACTTCGCGCTGAGCGGTGTCGCCGGACGCCCGCGGAGGAGTTTCATCGGATGGATTCTTCAGAGTTCAAGCCGTCAGTCGACTGGAACGACGAACTCCTCGCGTCGACTCGGTGGGTCTTGGAGACCTTCGCCATCACCGTCGTCTGCCTCGCGGTGGTCCTCGTCCTGCTCGGGCGGTTCACCGAATGGGGACGCCAGTTCTGGCGCATCAACGCCGGCTACTTCACCGCGGGGCGCTCCAGCCTGCCTGCGTGGGTGTTGCTGGCGGTCCTGTTGCTGTCGGCGGTGGTGTCGGTGCGCATCAGCGTTCTGCTCAGCTATTACGCCAACGATCTGTTCTCGTCGTTGCAGGTGGCCTTCGAGGGCAACGCATCCCCGGGCGGCTCGTTGAAGGGCACCGGGATCGACGGATTCTGGACCTCGATGCGCATCTTCGCCGTGCTGGCGACGGTAGCCACCGTCCGGTCCCTGGCGGACCTGTATCTGATGCAGCGCTTCACCATTCGCTGGCGAGTGTGGGTGACGCGCCGACTGGTCGACGACTGGCTCGGCGGATACGCCTACTACCGCGGTCAGCTGACCAGCACCCCGGTCGACAACCCCGATCAACGCATCCAGCAGGACATCGACATCGTCACCGCGATCACGGGCGAACCGAATACGCCATCACACGGTTCGGGCAACACGCTGCTCTTCGGCGCCGTCGAGTCCGTCCTGAGTGTCGTCTCGTTCGGGGTGATCATGTGGCACCTGTCGGGACCGCTCACGGTCTTCGACGTGACGCTGCCACGGGCACTGTTCTGGATCGTCATCGTCTACGTGCTGGTGGCGACGGTCTTCGCCTTCTGGATCGGTCGACCCCTCATCCGGCTGAGCTTCCTCAACGAGTTCCGCAATGCCAGCTTCCGCTACGCCATGATCCGGATGAAGGAAGCTGCCAGCGCGGTCGGCCTCTACCGCGGGGAGGACGCCGAACGCCGACAGTTGCACGGTCGGCTCGCCTCGGTCATCACGAACTACCACCGCTGGCTCAACAGAATGGTCCTGTTCCTCGGCTTCAACCTCTCGGTGAGCCAGGCGATCAACCCATTGCCGTACATCGTTCAGGCGCAACGGCTCTTCGCTCAGCAGATCACCTTCGGCGACGTCATGCAGTCGGCGACCGCCTTCCACGCGATCCACGACGCCCTGTCGTTCTTTCGCAACGCCTACGACGCCTTCGCCGGGTACCGAGCTGCGCTGATCCGTCTCGACGGTCTGCTCACGATGAACGAACGCACGAGGTTGATGCCCCAATTGGCGATCGGGAAGTCGTCCGACGGTGCGGTGCACCTCGAGGACGTCGACGTCAGCACTCCCGATGGTCAACAGCTCGTCGGTGCACTGAACCTGCGGCTCGAACCCGGGCAGAGCGTGGTGATCAAGGGCCCGTCGGGCTGCGGCAAGACCACTCTGTTGGAAGCCCTGGCCGGACTGTGGCCGTACGGCTCGGGCACGGTCCTGTTCCCGGTCGACGAGCGCGACGTGATGTTCGTCTCGCAGCTGCCGTACATCCCGCTCGGAGATCTGTGCGCCGTCACGTCGTATCCGCGTCCAGACGGCGTGGTCGACAGAGCTGAGATTCAGGAGGCGCTTCTGAAGGTGGCCTTGCCGCATCTGGTCATTTGGATCAGTGAGATCAAGGACTGGGCCAAGGTGCTGTCGGTCGGCGAGCAACAGCGCATCGCGTTCGCGCGGATCCTGCTGAACAAGCCGAAGGTGGTCTTCCTCGACGAGTCGACGTCCGCGATGGACGAAGGCCTGGAATTGATGCTCTACCGGCTCATCAGGGAATCGTTGCCCGCCTCGATCGTGGTCAGCGTGAGCCATCGCGAGACCGTCGAGCAACACCACGAACGCCAACTCGAGCTGCTCGGCGACGGCTCCTGGCGGCTCGAATCGATTTCGGCCGCTAGTTGATGGCGAGTCGACCCTCGAAAAGGCTGGCGGCGGTCCATCGGGGTACCTTGCCGGGATGGAAATGTTCACCCCGACGCTCGACTGGAGCAGCGAGTGGCTCACGTCATTGTGGTGGATCGCCAAGGGCTGGGCCATCGCTGCGGTAGCCACGATGGCAGTGCTGGTGCTCATCGGTCGCTACACCACCTGGGGGCGCCAATTCTGGCGGGTCACCGGCGCGTACTTCACCGGTCGGTCGAGCGTCAGGATCTGGCTCTGGCTCGGGCTGTTGTTGCTGTCGGTCATCATCGGGGTGCGAATCGACGTGCTCATCAGCTACTACGGCAACGACATGATGACCAGCTTCCAGGTGATCGCGGCGGGTCTCGGCAACGGCGACGAGGCGGTGAAGCAATCCGGCAAGGCCGGCTTCTGGATGTCGATGAGGGTCTTCGCCGTCTTGGCCAGCATTTACGTCGGGCAGGTCATGTTGGACCTGTTCCTGACCCAGCGGTTCATGCTGGCCTGGCGGGCTTGGCTGACAGATCGTCTGACCGGGGACTGGCTCGATGGAAAGGCCTACTACCGGGCACGTTTCATCGACGACACGATCGACAACCCCGACCAGCGCATCCAGTACGACGTCGACATCTTCACCGCGGGCGTCGGGCCACTGCCCAACACGCCGAACAACACGTCCGGCAGCACCCTGCTGTTCGGGGCGATCTCCGCGATCACGTCGATGATCTCGTTCACCGCGATCCTGTGGAACCTCTCGGGCACGCTGACGCTCTTCGGCGTTTCGATGCCGAGGGCGATGTTCTGGATCGGGCTGATGTACGTGGTGTTCGCATCCGTCATCGCGTTCTGGATCGGCAAGCCGATCATCTGGTACTCGTTCGACAACGAGAAGTACAACGCCGCATTCCGCTATGCGCTGGTGCGACTGCGCGACGCATCCGAGGCAGTCGCGTTCTACCGCGGGGAGATCGCCGAGCGGGTGGGACTGCGACGGCGCTTCGGCTCCGTCCTTAGCAACTACAAGCGGTTCATCAACCGAATGATCGGGTTCTACGGTTGGAACCTCTCGCTGAGCCAAATCATCGTGCCGCTGCCGTACATCTTGCAGTTTCCGCGGTTCTTCTCCGGTGAGATCACCCTCGGCGCCATGTCGCAATCGTCGTCGGCGTTCGGCAGCATCCAGACCGGATTGTCGTTCTTCAGGAACGCCTACGACCAGTTCGCCGGGTACCGCGCGGCCATCATCCGTCTGCACGGCCTGGTGGTCGCGAGCGAGGAGGGCAGGGCCCTGCCGACCGTGACGACCGCGGCGTGCGTCGACGGCACCGTTCAGCTCGACCAGGTCGAGGTGCGGACACCCGACGGCAAGCAACTCGTCAACCCGCTCGACATGCGCCTGGAGATCGGCGACTCCCTGGTGGTCACCGGCAAGTCGGGCAGCGGCAAGACCACGCTGCTGCGCAGCCTGGCGGAACTGTGGCCGTTCACCTCCGGCACGCTGACCCGTCCGTGCGGACCCAACGAGACGATGTTCCTGTCCCAGATGCCGTACGTACCCCTCGGCGACCTGCGCGCGGTCATTTCCTATCCGTGTGAGGAGGGGTCACTCGAGGACTCCGAGTTGCTCGACGTCCTTGCCAAGGTTGCGCTACCGCATCTGAGCCACCGGCTCGACGAGGTCGAGGACTGGGCCAAGGTTCTCTCACCCGGCGAGCAGCAGCGAATTGCGTTCGCCCGCATCGTGTTGACCAAGCCCAAGGCCGTCTTCCTCGACGAGTCGACGTCCGCGTTGGACGAAGGCCTCGAGATGACGCTGTACCAGCTGGTTCGCACCGAACTACCGGACACCATCCTGGTCAGTGTCAGTCACCGCAAGACCGTCGAACAGCACCACACCAAGCAGCTGCACCTGCTCGGCGGTGGCGAATGGCAGCTGAGCACCGTCGGCGACAAGGTGGTCCCGGTCTAGCGACGCCTGCCAATTCCCCCGGTCGCTCCGCTCCTGCCCGCCGTGGCACGCCCCCGGGTAGCTTCCCGGCATGGAGATGTTCACCCCGTCGCTGGACTGGGGCAGCGAGATCGCCGCGTCGCTCGTCTGGGTCGCCAAGGCATGGGCGATCAGCGCCTGTTCGACCCTTTTGGTACTGACGCTGATCGCGCGATTCACCACTTGGGGCAGGCAGTACTGGCGCATCACCGGCGGCTACTTCACGGGGCGCCAAAGCATTCCGGTGTGGGCGCTGCTAGGCGTCCTGCTCTTCTCGGTGATGTTCTCGGTGCGGATGGACGTGTTGTTCAGCTACTACGGCAACGATCAGTACTCCGCGCTTCAGGTGGCGTTCGAGGGTGCGAGTTCGGGCAACGACGCGGTGCGGGATTCCGGCATCCGAGGCTTCTGGTTCTCGATCGTCGTCTTCTGTCTTCTGGTCGTCACCTATCTCGCTCAAACGCTGCTGGACCTCTATCTCATGCAGTTCTTCATCATCCGGTGGCGGGTGTGGCTCACCGACCGGTTGACGGGCGATTGGCTCGACGGCCGCGCCTACTACCGAGGACGGTTTCTCGACGATCCCATCGACAACCCCGATCAGCGCATCCAGCAGGACATCGACGTGTTCACCACGGGGACGGGACCCGAGACCAACACCCCGACCGTTGGCACCTCGACCACCTTGCTGTTCGGCGCGGTCTACTCGATCGTCTCGGTGGTGGCGTTCGCCCCGATCCTGTGGAATCTGGCGGGCCCCTTGACCTTCTTCGGCGTCACCGTGCCGAAGGCGTTGTTCTGGATCGTGCTTCTCTACGTGGCCTTCGCCACCGTGGTGTCATTCTGGATCGGCCGACCGATCATCCGATTGAGCTTTCGCAACGAGATGACCAATGCCGCCTTCCGCTACGCGCTGGTGCGCGTGCGCGATGCCGCCGAGGCGGTGGGCTTCTACCGCGGCGAACGCGTCGAACGCGTCGCGCTGTCGGACAGGTTCGCCAAGATCATCGCCAACTACCGGCGTCTGGTGTGGCGCGGGGTGGCCTTCCTCGGCTGGAACAAGGCCATGTCGCAGATCATCGACCCGCTCCCCCTCGTCATTCAGGCACCCCGGCTGTTCGCGGGCCAGATCAACCTCGGTGACGTCAGCCAGTCGTCGAGCGCATTCCGATCGGTTCAGGGGTCGTTGTCGTTCTTTCGCGCGGTCTACGACGCATTCGCGAGCTACCGGGCGGCGATCATCCGTCTCGACGGTCTCCTCACCGCCAACGAAGGGTCGAGGGCCCTGCCCCGACTGCCGGCAGAGACCAGTGCCGACGGCTTGTTGGAGTTGGACGACGTGGCCGTTCGGTCGCCATCCGGGGACGCACTCGTCGAAGGCCTTGCGGTTCGGCTCGCGGCGGGGGACTCACTCGTCATCACGGGTCGGTCGGGCAGTGGCAAGACCACGCTTCTGCGCAGCCTCGCGCAGATGTGGCCGTACGCGTCGGGGTCGGTCCGCTACCCGTCGGAGGACGGCGCGATGTTCCTGCCTCAGCTTCCCTATGCACCGCTGGGCGACCTCCGCACGGTGACGTGCTACCCGAACTCTCGGGACACCTTCGGCGACAATGAGATTCAAGGCGCACTGGACGTCGTGGCTCTCGGACATCTGGGCTCCCGGCTGGACGAGACCGCCGACTGGTCCAAGGTGCTCTCCCCCGGCGAGCAGCAGCGCATTGCGTTCGCAAGGGTGCTGCTCAACGCACCACGGGCGGTATTCCTCGACGAGTCCACCTCCGCGCTCGACGAGGGCCAGGAGTTCGCGTTGTATCGCGCGTTGCGGCGAGCGCTGCCCGACTGCATCGTGGTCAGCGTCAGCCACCGCGGCACCGTGGAGCAACATCACGACAACCGGCTGGAGCTGCTCGGTGACGGCCAGTGGCGACTGGCCCGAATCGGCGGCGCGGGCGGCTAGTTCGCCGTGGCCGCGTGCGTACCCGCCCGCCGCCCGAAGAACGAGCCCTCGCCGAGCTGTGTTCCGCTGGAGTAGCCCATGCCGTCCTCGGCGATGTTGCTTGCGCACGCTCCCGCGGCGTAGAGCCCCGTGACGACGCTTCCGTCCGCCCGCAACACCTCACCGTCGATGCTCGTCGTCAGTCCACCCATGGTGAACCCCGAGTACATGGCCCGGCCCAGCGACAAGTCGAAGGCGGCCCACGGGCCCTTGTCCTGCGGCGCAAGGTAATCCGGCTGCTTGTGGAAGTCGGGGTCCTCCCCCTTGGCGGCGTAGGAGTTGTATCGGCTCAGCGTGGCGGCCAGGTTGCCCGCAGGGATGCCGAGAGCGGTCTCCACCTCTTCGATCGTCTCGTAGCCGTCGATGAACTTGATCAACGGCATCGGAGGCATCTCCATGTGTTCTTCGTCGACGACGAGGAACGCCACCTGCTCCGGCTGCTGCATCACGAAGGCGGACGTGCGCGAGTGGTAGGAGTCCTCGGCGACGAAGCGCTTGCCGTCTTGATTGACGACGACACCGGTGAGCAGAACCCCCGGCGGGTACGCCGCCGCGGTGATGAACATCTGGTCCATGTTCTTGGTCGCCCCGCCCGCCGACACTCCCATCCGGATGCCGAGTCCGTCGTCGAACGGGTTGCCGAGGATGTACGGCTCGACCAGCCCGTGGTGCTTCGTCTTGCGCTTCTGACCTAGCAGCGGCGTGTACTCGCCGACCATCTCCGGGTTCATCGCAAAACCGCCCGCGGCGATGACGACCGACGTGGCCTTGATCGCGCCGGTCTCCTTGAAGTGCTTCCACTGGACCCCGACGACCGCGCCGTCGGAGACGACGAGGTTGCTGACGCCGACCTCGTAGCGGATCTGCACGCCGAGGTCATCGGCCCGTTTCAGCAGGAGGTCGATGACCATGGCGGCACCGCCCAGCTCGCCGGGGACCGGCACGGAGTGTCCGCGCGGCGCGGGCTTCGCCTGATCCTTGTACGGCCAGACCAACTCGTTGCCCGTGTAGGACAGCCCTTCGGTGTTCGGCGGGACCACCACCTTGCCCGGGTAGTAGCTGCGCTCGAACTGAAAACCCAAGTCCTCCAACCAGTTGAAGTGCTCGACGCTCTCGTCCGCGTAAGCCCGAATCTTCTCCAGGTCGGGATCGCTCGACACGGCGACCAGGTACTTGTACATCTCCTCGGCGGAGTCCTCGTGCCCGGTGGCCTGCTGTACCGCGGTGCCACCACCGAGGTAGAAGTGCCCACCGGCCATGGAGGTGGTTCCGCCTGCGGCCGCGGCCCGCTCGAGGACGAGTACCTTCGCTCCCGCGGCGGCCGCGCTGACCGCGGCGCAGCCGCCTGCGATACCGAAGCCGACGACGACGACGTCGAACTCGTCGGTCCACTCCGATACGTCAGTGGCGGCGACGGTTTCGGGGATTGCGGTACTCACTGTTGCTCCTGTTTCACGTAGTCGAAGAACGCCCGGATCTCGGACGGGACGTGCGCGATCTCGAGGTAGGGGACGCCTGCGTCCGCGGCGGAGACGTAGGCGAACCGCAATCCGCCGGGCATGACGCCCTGCGATATGACGGGATTTCCTTCGCGGTCGGCGTCGCTCAGCATGGCGTCGAAGGTCTCGACGTCCCCTGCCTCCACGCAGACGTGGTGTAGCCCTGGGCCCGACGCGTCCAGAAACTCGGTGTAGACGCTGTCACCGCTCACCGGTTCGATGAGCTCGAGCTGGGTGTCGCCCGCATACGACAGCGAGATGTGGGCGACGAAGTCGGCGGGGCGTCCGCGGTGCGTGCAGGTGTCGGGGCCGAAGTGGACGTCGGGCATGCGCACCCACTTCTTGGCGCCCATCAGGCTGGTCAACGCCTTCTCGGTCGCGTCGAGGTCGCGGGTCACCCAGGCGATCTGGACAGGTGTCTGGTCATGCATCGCCTTGAGGATATCGCCGGCGTGGGCCGCTGGCTAGAACGTGTTCTAGTTCGCAGCGGCAGGCTCACATCGACAGGGCTGCGATCAACAGTCGAATCTGCCCGTCGAACACGTCCGCGGGAGCCGAAAGCGTATCTGCGCCATATTGACCGAAGACTTCCAGGCTGATGGCCCCGACGAGGGTGGCCCACATCAGAAAGCACTTCATCAGGGTCGCGTCGCCGCCCGCGAAGTCGAACTCGGCCCGAATGCCGTCGAAGTCCGCTGAGGTCGCAGGCGTGGTCGGCGGCCCCTCGTCCGGCACGTCGCCCACGGCGACTCCGGATCCCACCACGGCGAACAGCGACGCCACGACGCGGGTTCCCGGCCCGACGGTGAGCTCGGCGGGCGCGTGATAGCCGGGCACCGGGCTGCCGTACATCAACGCCCAGCTCGCCGGCTGCTCGACGGCCCAGCGCCGCGCCGCGCGAGCCATCGCGAGCAACCGGTCGCGCCAAGGTCCGGTCGACTGGTCCGTTGCCCGGTCGACCGCATCGGCCAGTTCGGTGTAGGCGTCGACGATCAGCAGCGTCAGCAGGTCGTCCCGACTGGCGACGTAGCGGTAGACCGCCGACGAGACCATGCCGAGGTCCCTCGCGATGGCGCGCAGCGACAGCCCGCTGGCGCCATCGGTCACCAGGTGCCGCCGTCCGACCTCGACGATCTCGCGCTCGATCCGATCGCGGGTCTCCTGCCGCTTGCCCATGCGCCCAGTGTCGCATAAAACGAGAGCATTGCTCTTGTTTTCCATCACACCATGTGCCAACCTTGGTAGAGAGCAGTGC
>NZ_JBOGDD010000340.1:0-2134 GCF_050701675.1 Mycobacterium sp.
CCACCGCGGGGAGCAGGCCGCGCCGCTCGAGGATCTCCGCCGAGGCAGTGTTGAGCCCTTCCGCCTTGACCGCGGTGTCGAGCTCGTCGCGCCGTTCGACGACGAGCACCCTGGCCCCGGCCAGCTGCAGTTCGGTCGCAAGCATCAGGCCGACCGGCCCCGCGCCTGCCACGAGCACGTCGTAGGTGGAGGACATCAGGTTGCTCTCTGGTGGTCGCGCCCGGGAATACACGAACACTGTTCTACTTATAGAGCAGTGATCGTGTCAACTAGAACTGCGCTCGCACCGGTCTAGACTGCGTCCCATGACATCGCCTCCTCAGCGACGACGCGCAGCGCGGCATCAGCAGCCGCTGGCCGACGACGCGGGAGCGCCCCGTCGCGGCCCGTCGGCGGGGCGCAAGAAGCCCATCACCGTCGACGCCATCGTCGAGACCGCGATGGGCATCGTCGAGCGTGAGGGACACGACGCCCTGACGATGCGGCGAGTGGCGGTCGTCCTCGAAACGGGCCCAGCGTCGCTCTACGCCCACGTCGTCAACAAGGAGGACCTAGACGATCTGCTCATCGGGCGGCTCTGCTCGGAAGTCATTCTCCCCCAGCCGGATACTCACATTTGGCGTGACCAGATCATCGACGTCTGCACCCAGCTCCGTGATCAGTACCTGCGCTACCCCGGCATCTCCCGGGCGGCGCTCGCCGTGGTGCCGACGCATCTGGAGACCCTGCGCGTGAGCGAGGGCATGCTCGGCATCGTGCTCGCGGGCGGCGTCGCGCCGCAGACGGCCGCTTGGGCGATCGACGCACTGGTTCTCTACGTCAACGCGTTCTGCCTCGAGGCGTCCCTGCGTGACAGGCCTGCCGACGAGGATGGCCGGGTCCTCAGCCGAGAAGAATCGCTGCGCCGATTCGCCGCGCTGCCCGATACCTTCCCCCACACCAAGCGCTACGCCGCCGAGCTGACGTCCGGCACCGCGTCGGATCGATTCGCGTTCACCATCAACCTGATCGTGGACGGCCTGGTCAAGAACGACTAACGCACGGCCAGACGTCCTGCCAGTTCTTCGGGTGCCTCAAGGGGGATGAGGTGGCCGGGTCCCTCGAGGACGTCGAGGCGGGCACCGGGGATGAAGGGTAGGAGGTGCCGGCGCAGGACGTCGACCGGTTCGACGACGTCGCGGCTGGAGGCGATGACGGTGGTGTCGACCGAGATTCGGCGTGCTGCCGCGGTGATGTCCTCGGCGATGCCGTGCAAGGGCCACTCCGCGCGAGCCGCCGCGACACCGGACAGGCTGTCCTCGATCACCGCAGTGCGTAGCGAGGCCTCGAGGGGGATCGCCGTGAGGACGTGGTCGACGGCGTGCGTCACGGTCTCAGCGCTGTCGTAGGCGTGGGCGAGCTGCTGCTGGAACTGCGGAGTGATGGCCGGCGGCGGTTCGGCGGGCGCTGGTGCGATGAGCACCAAAGCTGATAGCGCAGAGAGCCTTTCGGCTGCGACGAGCTGCGCGACCTTGCCGCCCATCGAATGCCCGACCAGGATGACGTCGGTGCCGAGAGCCTCGATCACGGCACGGGCGTCGGCGGCCAGTCGCGCCAGATCGAACGGCCCTGGCAATGTGTTGGATCGCCCCCAGCCCCGCTGGTCGTAGTACGCCGCCGGTACTCGCCGGTCAAGATGAGCGAGCATCCGATTCCAGGTGCGGCCACTGCCGCCCCAGTAATGCAGCAGCAGCAGTGTCGGTCCAGGACCGGAGCGGGTGTGCACGGTCAGCGAACCGCCCGCCACCGGGACCTTCAGTTCTCCGAACTCGCCCGTCACGACGCCCCTTCCCGTACTGCGACCGGGTGGTCGTTCCAGCCCGACGTGTCAACGAGATCGAACCACGTGGTCGGCCCGTGCGTCGGGTTGGGTGATCTCCCCGGCGCTCGACGAACGCCAGGCCCTCCCCGGGGATTGTTTGGGAGGGCCTGGCGGGTTCGTGGTGCTTGGCGGTTTAGTTGCCGAGCAGGTTGGCGATGTGCTGGGGGCCGTGGTGGTTGTGCCAGCCGGGGGTGGCGTTTGGTGCGGGGTGGGCGTAGGTGTCGGGGCTGTAGGAGTAGCCGGGGCCGGTGGGGGCCTGGCCGCCGGTGGTGG
>NZ_JBOGDD010000341.1:0-11984 GCF_050701675.1 Mycobacterium sp.
AGTTGGACCAGGCCCCGGTCGCGGCAATCGTCGAGGACCTGCTCGAACTCCTCGTCGTGCCCGGCCCACGCGACGACTGGTTCACCGACCCCGACGCGCTGGTACACACCGAATGGGTGGCCTCCGACCGCAGCGACCGCGTCGGGATGCGGCTCTCGGGACGTCCGCTGGAGCACCGCTGGCCGGACCGGCAGCTGCCGAGCGAAGGCGCCACCCGCGGCGCGATTCAGGTGCCGCCCAACGGTTTACCGGTGATCCTCGGCCCAGACCACCCGGTCACGGGCGGCTATCCGGTGATCGGAGTGGTAGCCGATCGGGACCTCGACGCACTGGCTCAGGTGCGCCCCGGCCAGCACGTGAGGATGCGCTGGTCCCGCCCACGACGGTCGTCGTAAACCCGGTTGCGGCTGTCCGGGGGATGTGGTGGTCCCCGCACCCTGGTAGGAACGAGGGGTGCTCCACACCGCACGCCTGGTCCATACCTCCGATCTCGATGCCGACACCCGTGAGGGCGCCCGCCGCATGGTCATCGATGCGTTCGGCGGCGGCGAGATCGACTTCACCGACGCCGACTGGGAGCACTCGCTCGGCGGTATGCACGCACTGATCTGGGTCCGCGGCGCGCTGATCGCACACGGCGCTGTGGTCCAGCGCCGGATGATCCACCGCGACGTCGCACTGCGATGCGGTTACCTGGAGGGCGTCGCGGTTCGGGAGGACTGGCGCGGACAGGGCCTCGCGTTGGCAGTCATGGACGGCCTGGAACAGGTCTTGCGCGGCGCCTACCAACTGGGCGCACTCAGCTCGTCGGCAGCGGGCAGGCACATGTACGCGGCGCGAGGCTGGCTGCCGTGGCAGGGCATGACGTCGGTGCTGGCACCGACGGGACTGACCCCGACCCCCGACGCCGACGATTCGGTCTTCGTGTTGCCAGTGGGCCTACCCGACGAAATGGAGCTCGAGACCGCAGGCGAACTCACGTGCGATTGGCGTGATGGCGACGTCTGGTGACATGCGCCTCACGGGGCGATGACGCGGTGCGTGAGGGGAATTTCACCGCCGAGTCACCGCCTCCGCCTCGCGACATGGCGCGGCAACGGCGAGGTAACCACTCGGAAACACGGAGTGCCTTCACTGGTGGCATGCGTGACCCCGATTGGGCGCCACTGACCGGATTCCGGGTGGCGGTGACCTCAGCCCGACGTGCCGAGGAGCTGAGCACGCTGCTGATCCGCCGCGGCGCGACCGTGACCAGCGCCGCCGCGATCGCGATGGTTCCGCTGCCCGACGACGAGGAACTCCACGATCACACCGAGGCACTGATCGCCTCACCTCCCGACGTGGTCATCGCGACGACGGGCATCGGCTTCCGCGGCTGGACCGCCGCCGCCGACGGCTGGGGACTGGCAGGTGACCTGATCACCGCCCTCGGCAAGGCACGCATCGTGTCCCGCGGGCCGAAGGCCACCGGGGCGCTACGGGCGGCCGGGCTGCCCGAGGAGTGGTCGCCGGAGTCGGAGTCGTCCCGCGAGGTCCTTCAGTACCTGCGCGAAGGCGGTATCGCCGGCCTGCGCATCGCCGTCCAGCTGCACGGGGCCACCGACGACTGGGACCCGTTCCCCGAGTTCCTCGACGAGCTGCGCGCCGCGGGAGCCGAGATCGTGCCGATCCGCGTGTACCGCTGGCGCCCGGCGCCACGCGACGGTGGCTTCGACGCGCTGGTCGCAGGCATCGCCGAGCACAGGTTCGACGCCGTCAGCTTCACCTCCGCCCCCGCCGTCGCGTCGGTGCTCATGCGTGCCGTCGAGATGGGCATCGAGGACCGGGTGCTCGCAGCGCTGCGCACCGATGTCCACGCGATGTGCGTCGGCCCGGTGACCGCCCGTCCGCTGGTGCGCCTCGGAGTGCCGACGTCGGCGCCAGAGCGGATGCGGTTGGGGGCACTGGCGCGTCACATCACCGACGAACTGCCGCTGCTGCAGTCCAGGACGGTGACGGTCGCGGGACACGTACTCGAGATCCGGGGCACCTGCGTACTGGTCGACGGAGTGGTCAAGGACCTCCCCCCAGCAGGGATGGCGACCATCCGCGCGCTGGCCCACCGGCCAGGGAACGTGGTGTCACGCAACGACCTGCTCAGCGCGTTGCCCGGCGGCGGAACCGATACGCACGCCGTCGAGACCGCGGTGCTGCGGCTGCGGACCGCGCTGGGCGACAAGCACATCGTCTCGACCGTGGTGAAGCGCGGTTACCGGCTCGCTGTCGACGACAATTCGGTGGGAGTGTCGTGAACCCATTGCTCGTCGCCCACGGCACCCGCAAGGCCGACGGCGTCGCGATGATCGCGGACCTCGCCGAGCGGGTCGGAGCTCACCTTGGCAGGAGGGTGCGCACCGCATTCGTCGACGTACTCGGTCCCACGCCCTCCGACGTGCTGTCGACCCTGCCCGACGGGCCCGCCGTCATGGTGCCCGCCTTCCTGGCCGGTGGCTACCACGTCCGGGTGGACATACCCGCCCACGTCGAGGCCAGCAGGCGTCCCGACGTGATCGTGACCGATCCACTCGGACCGTCGCCGCACATCGTGCGGATACTCTCCGATCGACTCGTCGAATCAGGTTGGCGACCCTCGGATTCGGTGATCCTGGCCGCGGCGGGCACGTCCGATCCGCACGCCCAACGAGACCTCCTGATGACGGCCACCCTGTTGTCGGCCGCGATCGGTGCGCGCGTCGAATTGGCGTATGCCGCGACGTGTGAGCCACGTGTCGCGGACGCCGTCGCCGCCATCCGTAGCCGCGGGGCGACGCGCATCGTCGTCGCGTCGTACCTGTTGGCGGATGGCCTCTTTCAAGACCGTCTGCTGGACTCCGGCGCCGACGTGGTGACCAATCCTCTCGGCACCCACCCTGGTGTCGCCCGGCTGATCGCGAGCCGGTTCCGCCGGGCCCGGCTGCCCGTCACCGTCTGACCCATTCCGCCGAGAAACCGACGCCACTGCGCTGCAATGGTGAGGTGACCAACGAGGCCGTGCTCGACACGTACCGCTACCTACGCGGTGGCATGCCGGTGATGATCCTGATGCTCGGCGCCGCGGTCGTCATCGAGCGACTCCACGCGACCTGCTGGCAGACCTCGGTCAGCGCCTACTACTTCACCTCGGCGCACAGCGTGTTCATCGCCTCCCTCTGCGCGACGGGCGCGATGTTCATCGTCTACAAGGGCAGCAACGACACCGAGGACGTCCTGCTGAACCTTGCGGGCATCCTGGCGTTCGTCGTCGCCATGGTTCCGACGTCACGCCCCGTACTGTTCTGCGGCAGCACGGATCTGAGCATCGGCGGGCAATCCGCGATCCCGAACACATGGGCAGTGGTCATCGCGCTATTCGCCTCGCGCGCCGCGTCCTGGTGGATGTACCGGCGCACGGGAACCACGCAGCGGCGGAGCACTCTTGGCGCGGCGGCGGTCTGGGCGCAACGCGCCCTGCTCGCGGTCGGGCTGATCGCGCTGGTGGTGGCGCCGGAGTGGTTTCGCGCCAATGCCCACGGCGTAGCGGCGGTGGCCATGTTCGCTGCGATCATCCTGACGGTCGTCATCACCGCCTTCGTGGCGGGCAACCAGGACCTGGGCAAGTGCCCGCACCGCAGGCGCTATCAGGCCTTCTACCAGTGGATTTCCGTCGCCATGGTACTGACGTTGCTCGCGGTGGTGGGTCTGCACCAGCTACTCGACGGGTTCAACCACGCGGTCCTCGTCGTCGAGGCGGCCCTGATCGTCGAGTTCGCCGTCTACTGGATCATCCAGACCATCGAACTGTGGAGCACCCCCTCGCGGACCGCGCTGCTGGCCGAACCGGATCCGTCCGATAGCCGGCTCCTCCGCGCGCTCTAAGAATCAACTTCCCCTCGCCGAACGTGGATTACCCCCACGGTCGCCGCAAGAAAGCGTGGGGGTAACCCACGTTCGGCGGAGAATTTGGGGCCCTCTAGCCGCCTCTAGCCGCCCACCTCGACGACGCCGTCTTCGGTGACCCTGGTCCGGTAGACCGGCAGCACCACCTCGGGATCGTCGAGACAGGCACCGTCGTCGAGGGCGAAGGCCTGCTTCTTGATCGGCGACTGCACGCATACGCGGCCGGCCCGGTCCCCGACGATCCCGCGTGACATGACCGCCGCACCCGAGAACGGGTCGACGTTCCCCACCGCCCGCAGGGAACCGTCGTCGAGCCGGAACAACGCGACCTGAGTCCCGTCCGGCAACAGCACGCCTGCGCCGCGGCCGGGTAGCAGCCGGTCGTAGGCACAGACGACGGTCCAGACCAAGACGTCGTTGACGTCGTCGATCAGTGTCACGGGGGGCTCCTATCGGGGACGGATGGTCGGCAGGCCGATGGGCACCTTGCGCCCAGAACGTTCGGTGAACTGCACTGTGGGGTCGGCGGTTTCGGGTGCGTTGACGAATGAGACGAACCGCGAGAGTTTGTCGGGGTCGTCCAGAACGCCCTTCCACTCGCAGGAATACCCGTCGACGTGGCGGGCCACGGCGTCCTCGAACTCCGCGGCCAGCCCGAGCGAGTCGTCGACCACCACGTCGCGGAGATGGTCCAACCCGCCATCGAGGCTCTCGATCCAGGGCGCCGTGCGCTGGAGCCGGTCGGCCGTGCGCACGTAGAACATCAGGAAGCGGTCGACGTAGCGGATGAGTGTGTCGTCGTCGAGGTCGCCGGCCAGCAGCTGGGCATGTTTCGGAGTCATGCCGCCGTTTCCGCCGACGTAGAGGTTCCAGCCGTTCTCGGTCGCGATGACGCCGACGTCCTTCCCGCGCGCCTCGGCGCACTCCCGCGCGCAGCCGGACACGCCCATCTTGATCTTGTGCGGGGCGCGCAAACCGCGATAGCGGAGTTCGAGGTCGATGGCCATCTGCACCGAGTCCCGCTGGCCGTAGCGGCACCAGTCGCTGCCAACGCAGCTCTTCACCGTCCGCAAGGCCTTGCCGTAGGCGTGTCCGGACTCCATCCCACCGTCGATGAGCCTGCGCCAGATCTCGGGCAGCTGGTCGACCGTCGCGCCGAACATGTCGATCCGCTGACCGCCGGTGATCTTGGTGTACAGGCCGAAGTCCCTGGCGATCTCACCGATCAGGATCAGCTGTTCGGCGGTGATGTCGCCGCCTGGCACCCTGGGCACCACGGAGTAACTGCCGTTCTTCTGGATGTTGGCCAGGAAGTGGTCGTTGGAGTCCTGAAGCGAGGCCTCCTCGCCGTCGAGGATGTGGCCCGAGCTGGTGGACGCCAGGATCGATGCGACGACGGGTTTGCAGATGTCGCAACCCCTTCCGCTGCCGAAGCGGGCGATCAGGCCGGAAAAGGTGCGGACGTTCGACGCCGCGACGATCTCGAACAGTTCGGCGCGGGACTGCCCGAAGTGCTCGCACAGCGCCATCGACTGCGTGACGCCCTCGGCTTCGAGGAGCTGCTTGAGCAGTGGGACGCAGGATCCGCACGACGTGCCCGCCCTGGAGCAGGCCTTCAGGGCGGGCACGTCTGCGCAGCCGCCGGCGATCGCGTCGGCGAGATCACCCTTGGTGACGTTGTTGCACGAGCAGATCTGGGCCGCCGCGGGGAGAGCGCCGATACCGAGTGCCGCTGCCCCCGAATCGGATCGGCCCGGCGCGATGATGGCAAGCGGGTCGCCGGGGAGCTGTTCGCCAACCATCGGCCGGAGCACGCCGTAGGCGGTCGCGTCGCCGACCAGGATTCCGCCGAGCAGCGTACTGGCGTCGTCCGAGAGAACCAGTTTGGCGTAGGTCTGCCCGACGGCGTCGTTGACGACCACCTCGAGGCAGTTCGGAGTGGTGCCCATCGCATCACCGAAGCTGGCCACGTCGACGCCGAGCAGCTTCAGCTTGGTTGACATGTCGGCCTCGCCGAATTCGGCTGCGCCACCGAGCAACCGGTCGGCGACGACCTCGGCGCTGGTGTAACCGGGCCCGACCAGCCCGTAGCACCGGCCGTCGATCGCGGCCACCTCCCCGATCGCGTAGACGTCGGGATCGATCGTGGCGCAGGTCGCGTCCACCAGCACGCCACCGCGGTCGGCAATCGGAAGACCTGCGTCGCGGGCCAACTCGTCGCGCGGGCGCACACCGGCAGCGAAGACGACCAGACCGGCGTCGATCGCCGACCCGTCGGACAGGTTCACGCGGACGCCGTCGTCGCGACTCTCGATCGACTCCGTGCCGACGTCCAGATGTGTCGTGATGCCAAGCGCACTGACCATCCGGTTGAGCAGCGCGCCGCCCGCCTCGTCGAGCTGCTGGCCCATCAAACGCGGAAACCGTTCGACGATGTGCGGCCGCAACCCGAACTGCCGCAAGGCGTTTGCGGCCTCGAGGCCGAGCAGACCGCCCCCGATCACCACCCCCGCCGCATCGTCTGCCGCATCGTTCGCGTCAGCGCGGATCGCGTCGAGGTCGTCGAGCGTGCGGTAGACGTGACAGTTGGGCAGGTCGTGGCCGGGCACCGGAGGGACGAAGGCATACGAACCGGTGGCGAGCACCAAGGCGTCGTAGGGGATGCGGCGGCCCAACAGCGTCGTCACGCACTTCGCGGACGTATCGATCCGCGTGACCGGGTCGCGAAGGATCAACTCGACGCGGCGGTCGCCTGCATAGTCATTGCCGGCCAATGCAAGCCGGGTACGGTCCCAGTGCTCGGTGTAGCCGGTCAGGCCGACGCGGTCGTAGGCGGCGTCGCGTTCCTCGGCGAGGACGCTCACCCACCAGGCACCCTTGCCGTCCCTGGCCCGCAAGGCCTCGACGAACCGGTGTGCCACCATCCCGTGCCCGACGACGACGACACGTTTCTGTGAGCGCATGTCCGAAGGTTAGGGAGCTGACGTTTCGGTCATGTCGCGTCGCGTGAATCGCCCGTCACGGTGTGCTCACCTGGCTGGCGGCGGCCCTGTGAGAAAGGCGCTCAGACCGCGCCGCCATTCTGCGTCGTCGTGGTGACGTACGGGTTGGTGGTGGCGGTCGACGTCGTGGGAGTCGCGGGATCCTCCGGCGCAGGCGCATCGTCGCTTGTAGAGGGTGACGCGGGCCCATCGTCCTCGCTGGTCTGCACACTCGGCACCGTGTAACTGGTCGTCGTCGAAGGCGAGGCTCCGCCAAGGGATTCCGACGTGCTCGTCTCGGGCGGTCCCGAGCCGGGCCCGTGCGAAGTCGTCGTCCCCGTCCTGAGCACCGTCACCAGCAGCAGCACGATCAGCGCGACGGCAGCCGCCCCCGCGGCCCACGTGACGCCGCGCTGATCGTGCCAATGCCACCGTTCGTCATCGTCGCTCACGGGCGGGATGGTAGGTCGGCCGGCCGAACGGCAGGCGAACTCGTCAGCGCCAGCGGGCCAGCAGCTCCTCGGCACGACCGGACAGCGCGCGCTGCAAGAACGGCCCGAAGCTGATGCGGCCGACGCCCAACGGCCCGAACGACGCCGGGTCGTCCTGATCCGGTAGCGCAATGGCGTTCACGGGCAGCGGCAACTCCGAGGTGAGCCGTCGCGTCGTCTCGGCGTCGTGCCTGCCGACCGGGTACAGGCTGTCGGCACCCGCGTCGGCCGCGAGCTTCAGGCGCGCGATGGCACGGTCAACGCGATCGGCGTCGTCACCGTCGTTGCGCAGGAACAGATCGGTGCGCGCGTTGATCACCACGTGCACGCCCGCCGCATCGGAGGCCTTGCGCAGCTCGCCGACGAGCGCCGCATGCTCCTCGGGTGAACGCAGCCGCTTGCCCTCCTTGTGAACGGTGTCCTCGATGTTCAGTCCCACCGCACCCACCGAGAGCAATCCCTCGATCTGCCGCTGCGGCGTCTCGCCGTAGCCGGACTCGATGTCGACCGACAGCGGCACGTCCACCGCTGCGGTGATCTGCCCGACCCGGTTGAGCAGATCGTCGAACGACATCCCCTCCCCGTCCTCCTTGCCGACCGAGTCGGCGACCGGATGGCTGCCGACCGTCAGCGCGGCAAACCCCGCACCGACCGCCAACTTCGCCGACCAGGCGTCCCAGACCGTCGGAAGAATCACCGGATTACCCGGCACGTGCAGCGCCTTCAGCGTCGCCGCAAGCTCCTGCAGAACCTCGTTGGACACTCTTCAACCTCCATCTTCGACGTGACTCTTGTCACGTGAGAACCCGTTCTGTGACTAGCATCGATTGTCGTACTGTGATCCGTGACACCCTTCAGCCCAGGAGGTCAACTCCGTTGTCCACTACCACTGAAATCGACCAGCTACACGAGTTGATCGGCGGCCTTCGCCGCTGCGTGACATCACTCGCCTCACGCTACGGCGACAGCCCGGCGATGCGACGCATCGTCAACGACGCCGAGCGCATCCTCAACGACATCGACCGACTGGACATCGACGCCGAGGAGTTGAATCTCGCACGTGGCGTAAGCCAACACCACCAGACCCTCGAGAAGATCGGCATCCCCGACACCCAGTACGCCAGCGACTTCTGGCAGGACGTGGACGACGAAGGACTCGGCGGCACGCGGTGATGAGCGCTTGCGCGAAGAACAGAGCGCCATGAGTTGACCGCGCTGCAGCCAACAGCCACCAAACGCCCGGACACATTACGACCAAAGTGAGGGAAACCCCTTGAGCGCACCCACCGCCGACCGCCCCGGCACAGGTGTCTTCTCACCGACGCGAGCGCAGATCAGCCAGCGCACGCTCCGCACCGACAACTGGCTCAAGTCGCCGATCTGGACCGACCTCGGCTTCGCGGCGTTCGTGATCTACGCGACCGTGCGGGCATTCCTCCAGAACAACTACTTCGTCCCCGAGTACCACTACCTCACGCCGTTCTACTCGCCATGCATCAGCACGGGCTGCACCCCGGAGGCCAGCGGATTCTGGCCGCAGATCCTGCCGGACGTGTGGTGGCTGCCGTACGCGGCTCT
The DNA here is from genome assembly GCF_050701675.1 of Mycobacterium sp. Taxonomy (GTDB): domain Bacteria; phylum Actinomycetota; class Actinomycetes; order Mycobacteriales; family Mycobacteriaceae; genus Mycobacterium. The sequence continues at coordinate 8,966 of NZ_JBOGDD010000341.1, forward strand.
GTCGCTGCCGTTCCTGCTGCTGTTCCGGCTGACCTGCTACTACTACCGCGGGGCCTACTACCGCTCGGTATGGCAGTCCCCCACCGCGTGCGCGGTGGCCGAACCACACGCGAAGTACACCGGCGAGACCCGGCTGCCGCTGATCATCCAGAACACCCACCGGTACTTCTTCTACATCGCCGGGATCATCTCGCTGATCAACACCTACGACGCCATCAAGGCGTTCCACTCCCCCAGCGGTTTCGGATTCGGCCTTGGCAACGTGATCCTGCTGGTGAACGTGATCATGCTGTGGGTCTACACGCTGTCGTGCCACTCCTGCCGCCACGTCGTCGGCGGCAGGCTCAAGCACTTCTCCAAACACCCCGTGCGGTACTGGCTCTGGGGTCAGGTGAGCAAGCTCAACACCCGCCACAAGCTGTACGCGTGGGTCACCCTCGGCACACTGATGCTCACCGACTTCTACGTCATGCTGGTTGCCAGCGGCACCATTTCAGACCTCAGATTCATTGGCTGACAAAATAATTCACGAACTAGCGAGGAATGAAATAGATGGCTGAACTCGAACGGCACGAATACGACGTGGTCGTGATCGGCGCCGGCGGGGCTGGACTGCGCGCTGTGATCGAGGCCCGCGAACGCGGTCTGCGCGTCGCGGTGGTGACCAAGTCGCTGTTCGGCAAGGCGCACACCGTGATGGCCGAGGGTGGCTGCGCGGCGGCGATGAAGAACGTCAACACCAAGGACTCCTGGCAGGTGCACTTCGGCGACACGATGCGCGGCGGCAAGTTCCTGAACAACTGGCGGATGGCCGAACTGCACGCCCAGGAGGCCCCCGACCGGGTCTGGGAGCTGGAGACCTACGGCGCGCTGTTCGACCGCACCAAGGACGGCAAGATCAGCCAGCGCAACTTCGGCGGGCACACCTACCCCCGGCTTGCGCACGTCGGCGACCGCACCGGCCTGGAGATCATCCGAACGCTGCAGCAGAAGATCGTCTCGCTGCAGCAGGAGGACAAGAAGGAACTGGGCGACTACGAGGCCCGGATCAAGGTCTTCCACGAATGCTCGGTCACCGATCTGATCAAGGACGGCGACAGGATCGCGGGCGCCTTCGGATACTGGCGCGAGACCGGCAACTTCATCCTGTTCGACGCGCCCGCGGTGGTGCTCGCAACGGGCGGCATCGGCAAGTCGTTCAAGGTGTCGTCGAATTCCTGGGAGTACACCGGCGACGGCCACGCCCTGGCGCTGCGCGCGGGTTCCAATCTGATCAACATGGAGTTCATCCAGTTCCACCCGACCGGCATGGTCTGGCCACTGTCCGTCAAGGGAATCCTCGTCACCGAGGGCGTCCGCGGCGACGGTGGGGTGCTGAAGAACTCCGAGGGCAAGCGGTTCATGTTCGACTACATCCCCGCCGTGTTCAAGGGCCAGTACGCCGAGACGGAGGAAGAGGCCGACCAGTGGCTCAAGGACAACGACTCCGCCCGTCGCACGCCTGACCTGCTGCCCCGCGACGAGGTGGCGCGGGCCATCGTCGCCGAGGTCAAGGCGGGCCGCGGCACCCCGCACGGCGGGGTCTACCTCGACATCGCCTCGCGCATGCCCACCGAGGAGATCAAGCGTCGGCTGCCCTCGATGTATCACCAGTTCATCGAACTGGCCGAGGTCGACATCACCAAGGACGAGATGGAGGTCGGCCCGACCTGTCACTACGTGATGGGCGGTATCGAGGTCGATCCCGACACCGGCGGCGCCGCCACACCCGGGCTGTTCGCCGCGGGTGAGTGCTCCGGTGGCATGCACGGCTCCAACCGGCTCGGTGGCAACTCGCTGTCGGATCTGCTGGTGTTCGGCCGCCGCGCCGGTCTCGGCGCGGCCGACTATGTACGGGCGCTTGCCGACAATCGCCCGAAGCCGCCGCAGGACGCCGTCGACGAGGCCACCAAGATGGCGTTGGCCCCGTATGAGGCGCACGACAACCCCGAGAACCCGTACACGCTGCACGCCGAGCTTCAGCAGTCGATGAACGACCTGGTCGGCATCATCCGCAAGGAAGCCGAGATCATCGAGGCACTGGCCAAGCTCGACGAGCTCAGGGGCCGCCTGCAGAACGTCGCCGTCGAGGGCGGCCGGGTGTTCAACCCGGGCTGGCACCTGGCGATCGACATGCGCAACATGCTGCTGGTCAGCGAGTGTGTGGCCAAGGCAGCGCTGCAGCGCACCGAGAGCCGCGGCGGGCACACCCGCGACGACCACCCCGCGATGGACGCCAACTGGCGCAACACGCTGCTGGTCTGCCGGACCACCGAGGCCGCGACCAGTGAAGCGATGGTCCCCGGCGTCACCGTCTTCGCCGAGGAGCAGGTCCCGATGCGACCGGATCTGCTGGGGACATTCGAGCTCTCCGAACTCGAGAAGTACTACACCGACGCTGAGTTGAACGAACACCCCGAACGGAAGGGCTGACATGGCTGCTTACGACGCGAGCTTGCGGGTCTGGCGCGGTGACGACGACGGCGGCGAGCTGAAGGACTACACCGTCGAGGTCAACGACGGCGAAGTGGTGCTCGACATCATCCACCGGCTGCAGGCCACCCAGGCCGGCGATCTGGCCGTGCGGTGGAACTGCAAGGCGGGCAAGTGCGGGTCGTGCTCGGCCGAGGTCAACGGCCGCCCACGGCTGATGTGCATGACGCGGATGTCGACGTTCGACGAGGACGAGACCGTCACGGTGACGCCATTGCGGACGTTCCCGGTGATGCGCGACCTGGTCACCGACGTGTCCTTCAACTACACCAAGGCGCGCGAGGTCCCGTCGTTCACGCCACCGAAGGATCTGCAGCCCGGCGACTACCGGATGCAGCAGGTGGACGTCGAGCGGTCCCAGGAGTTCCGCAAGTGCATCGAGTGCTTCCTGTGCCAGAACACCTGCCACGTCGTCCGTGACCACGAGGAGAACAAGCAGGCGTTCTCCGGCCCGCGTTACCTGATGCGCGTCGCCGAACTCGACATG
>NZ_JBOGDD010000342.1:0-3547 GCF_050701675.1 Mycobacterium sp.
GAGCAACCGTGTCGAGCTGGCCGGTCAGCTCGCCGAGTTCGTCGACCGGTTGCAGCGGACCGTCGACGCGCTCACTGGCGACCACCCGCTGGACCACTGGCTGAACGCCTTGACCGAGGGCATCACGATGATGACGCGCGTCAACGACGCCGACGCGTGGCAGACCAGTCAGATGCAACGCGAGTTCGGTCAGGTGCTGGCCCAAGCGGGCGTGCGGTCCGGCACAGTGCTGCGGCTGCCCGACGTCAAGGCGCTGCTCGATCGTCACCTCGCGGGACGGCCGACGCGCGCGAACTTCCGCACGGGCACGCTGACGGTGTGCACGATGGTGCCCATGCGGTCGGTGCCGCACCGGGTGGTGTGCCTGGTCGGCCTCGACGACGGCGTGTTTCCGCGCAAGGGAATCACCGACGGCGACGACGTGCTGGCCCGCAACCCCGTCACCGGTGAGCGTGACAGTCGCTCCGAGGACCGCCAGCTGCTGCTCGACGCGGTCGGGGCGGCCACCGAGAAGCTGGTGATCACCTACACCGGCGCCAACGCCCACTCCGGCCAGACCCGGCCGCCGGCGGTGCCGCTGGCCGAGCTGCTCGACGCCATGGACGCGACTACGCCGGAGAGCGTGCGCAAGTCGGTCGTCGTGCATCATCCGTTGCAGCCGTTCGACATTCGCAACGTCGTGCGCGGCGAGCTGGTGCCAGACGTGCCGTTCACGTTCGACGACACGGTCCTCAAGGCGGCCCGGGCCAGCACCCGCGAGCGTTCTCCGCAGCCCAAGTTCATCTCGGGTCCACTGCCCGCACAGCCCCACCAGGACGTCGCGCTCGCCGATCTGATCGGGTTCTTCAAGGATCCGGTCAAGGGTTTCTTCCGCGCGCTGGAGTACACGCTGCCGTGGGACGTCGACGGCGTCTCCGACGAGATCTCCGTCGACATCGACGCCCTGGAGCAGTGGGCCGTCGGTGACCGGATGCTCAACGACATGCTGCGCGGCATGACGCCCGACGACGCGCGTCAGGCCGAGTGGCGCCGGGGCACGCTGCCGCCCGGTCAGCTGGGCTGGCGCAAGGCTGGTGAACTGCGCGAGCAGTCCACGCTGCTCGCGGCGACGGCGCTGGGGTACCGCAAGCCCGATGCGGACGCCTTCGACGTCGACATCGATCTGGGGGCGGGCCGCCGCTTGACGGGCACCGTGTCGCCGGTGTTCGACGACCGGTTGGTCTCGGTCACCTACTCCAAGCTCGACGGCAAGCATCTGCTGGCAGCGTGGATTCCGTTGCTGGCGTTGTTCGCCCATCACCCGGACCGCGACTTCTCGGCGGTGTGCATCGGCAGGCCAAGGCGAAGCGGGTCGCCGAGCGTGCGGGGGCTTGGTCCGCCTCGGCAACCGGCCGTCGAGGTGCTGCGGGACTTGGTGGCGATCTACGATGCCGGCCGCCGCGAGCCGCTGCCGCTGCCCATCAAGACGTCGTACGCCTGGGCATGTGCCCGCCACGAAGGTGGCGACCCGGAGCGCGAGGCGTCCTTCAAGTGGAAGTCGGGCAACTATCCCGCGGAGGATCAGGATCCCGCCCAGGTGCGGGCCTGGGGACCGAACGCCTGGCTGCGGGAGCTGATGCAACCCCTGTGCCCTGGTGAGGAGGTCGACGGCGAGACCCATCGACTCGGCGCGTACGCCGCTCGACTGTGGTTGCCGATGCTGCGGGCGGAAGTGACTGTCTGATGGAACGTTTCGAACTAGAGGGCCCGCTGCCCGACGTGGCGTCCACGACCGTCCTCGAGGCGAGTGCGGGTACCGGTAAGACGTTCGCGCTCGCCGGGTTGGTGACGCGCTACGTGGCCGAGGGCGCGGCGACCCTCGACCAGATGCTGCTGATCACCTTCGGCCACGCGGCCAGCCAGGAGCTGCGCGACCGGGTGCGCCGTCAGATCACCGACGCCGCAGCCGCTTTCGATGACCCGTCGCTCGTCGGCGACAACGCGTTGGTGGCGCACCTGGTGACGGGCACCGAGGAGGAGCGCCAAGCCCGTCGGCAACGGTTGCGCGACGCGTTGGCAGGCTTCGACGCCGCGACCATCGCCACCACCCATCAGTTCTGCCAGCAGGTGCTGAAGTCGCTTGGCGTGGCGGGCGACTCGGACTCACACGTGACGCTGGTGGAGAGCCTCACGGACCTGGTCACCGAGGTCGTCGACGACCTGTACCTCGCCCACTTCGGCCAGCAGCGCGACGATCCCGCGCTGACGTATCCCGACGCGCTGAAGCTGGCGCGTGAGGTGGTCCGCAATCCCGCGACCGAGCTGCGCCCGCTCGATCCACCGCCCGACTCGCGGGCCGCGGTCTGCATCAGCTTCGCCAATCACGTTCTCGCCGAGCTGGAGACGCGCAAGCGCAGACTGGGGATCCTCGGTTACGACGACCTTCTGACGCGGCTGGCGGAGGCGCTCGACCCCGAGGACTCCCCCGCCCGGCTGCGCATGTACCAGCGTTGGCCCATCGTGATGGTCGACGAGTTCCAGGACACCGATCCCGTGCAGTGGCAGGTGATCGACCGGGCCTTCAGCGGTCGCTCGACGGTGATCCTCATCGGCGATCCGAAGCAGGCGATCTACGCGTTCCGCGGCGGTGACATCGTCACGTATCTGAGTGCGGCCGAGACCGCGGGGGCCAAGAAGACGCTTGGCACCAACTGGCGCAGTGACAGCGACCTGGTCGACCGGCTGCAGGCCGTGCTGCGTGGCGCCGAACTCGGCGACCCCGCGATCGTAGTCCACGACGTCGAGGCGCACCATCGGGGTTCTCGACTGGCAGGCGCACCGCACGACGAACCGTTCCGGCTTCGCGTCGTGCAGCGGGAGACGTTCGGCCGCAGTGGGACTCAGAACGTGTCGATCGCCGATCTGCGGCAACACATCGGCAGGGACCTCGCCAACGACATCGGCGCCCTGCTCGCCAGCGGCGCCACGTTCGACGGCAAGGCGGTGCGGGCGGGTGACGTGGCGGTGATCGTCGAGACGCACAAGGACGCCCGGATGTGCAAGGAGGCGCTGGACCGGGCCGGGATCGCGGCGGTCTACACCGGCGACTCGGACATCTTCGCCTCAGAGGCGGCCGACGACTGGCTGTCCCTTCTGGAGGCCTTCGACCAGCCGCACCGCGCCGGGGTGGTACGCGCCGCCGCGGCCACGATGTTCTTCGGCAAGACCGCCAAGAACTTAGTCGACGGGGGCGACGAGCTGACCGACCGGATCGCGGAGACGTTGCGGGAGTGGGCCGGGCACGCTCGCGAACGCGGTGTGGCGGCGATATTCGAGGCCGCTCAGCTGCAGGGCATGCTCGAACGCGTGTTGTCGTGGCCCGACGGCGAGCGGCACATGACCGATCTGGCGCACCTGACGCAGCTGCTTCAGGACGTCGCGCACCGCGAGCACTACACGCTGCCCGCGCTGCGCGACTGGTTGCGCGCCGAGCGCGACGACCGCGGCGGGACGGGCGAGCGCAATCGCAGGCTGGACAGCGACGCCGCGGCAGTGCAGATCATGACGG
>NZ_JBOGDD010000343.1:0-6080 GCF_050701675.1 Mycobacterium sp.
CCCTGGATCCCCGTGTGCTGCAGTTCAAACCGGGCCTTCTGCTGAGCGACGAGCTGTGCGACGACGTGCTGGACCGCCTATCCGCCGCGGTGGGCAGGGCGGCGAAGGCTGCGCGGTCGACGTGCGAATGACCGGTGTCGCGGGCAGGCTGTCCTGGTGAGTGAAGGGTTCGTGGCCGATGACGTCGAGGTCGCCGAACGCGCCCTTGCGGAGTACGACTTACCGCCCGACTCGACTCTGCGCCTGCTGAATCTCTCCGAGAACGCCACCTACGCGGTGCAGGATCCGCACACGGGGTCGCAGTCGATCCTGCGCGTGCACCGCAAGGACTACCACCGCCCCGGAGAGATCGAGTCCGAACTCGACTGGCTCGACGCGCTGCGGCGCGACGGAGACGTCACGGTGCCGACCGTGGTTGCGGCCCGCGACGGACGCCGTGTGGTCACCGTCGAGGCGGGTGGGACTTCACGCCACGTCGTGCACTTCGAGATGGTGGCGGGCACCGAACCCGACGAGGCGACGCTGACGGTCGAGGACTTCCGCACACTGGGCCGGATCACCGCTGCCCTGCACGACCATTCGAGGGCGTGGACCCGCCCGCCCGGCTTCGACCGTTTCTCCTGGGACTGGCAGCACAGCCTCGGTGACCAGCCGCGCTGGGGCCGCTGGCAGGATGCGGTCGGCGTCGGCGTCGGCGAATCCGAGGTGTTGAGCCGCGCCGTGGGACTCCTGAAGCGCCGACTGGCGGAATACGGTACCGGCGAGGACGTCTTCGGCCTCGTCCACGCCGACCTGCGCCTGGCCAACTTGCTGGTGGCCGGGGGTGGAAGCGACGCCGCCCCTTCCAAGATCACCGTCATCGATTTCGACGATTGCGGGTTCGGTTGGTATTTCTATGATTTCGGCACCGCCGTGTCGTTCTTCGAGGACGATCCCGCCGTTCCGGAATGGCAGGACGCCTGGGCGGCGGGCTACCGCTCGCGCCGGCCGCTGCCCGCCGACGACGAGGCCATGCTGCCCTCGTTCGTGCTGCTCCGCAGGCTGTTGCTGCTGGCATGGATGGGTTCGCACGGTCACGCACAGGAATCCCAGGCGATGTCGATCACCTACGCCGCGGGCAGCTGCGAACTCGCGGAGCGGTACCTGTCCCTCGACGGCCTGCGTCTGGCCTGAGTCCCACCCCTGAGTCTCACCACTGAAAGGCGAAACCACGTGTTCAACTCGCTGCAGGGCCGCTCGGCAATCGTCACCGGAGGAAGCAAGGGCATCGGCCGGGGCATCGCCGAGACGTTCGCCGCCGCGGGCGTCGACGTTCTCATCACCGGTCGCACCCAGGGCGACATCGACGCCACCGTCGCCGACCTTTCCGCCCACCCCGGCGCGGTGAGTGGGGTGACCGCCGACGTGACGAGTCAGGACGACTGCCGACGCGTGGTCGCCACCGCGGTCGAACGGCACGGGGCACTGGACATCGTCTGCGCCAACGCGGGCGTCTTCCCGTCGGCTCGCATCGAGGACCTCACTCCCGAGAACATCGAGGAGGTCATCGGCGTCAACTTCAAGGGCACGGTCTACATCGTGCAGGCCGCGCTGACGGCGTTGGCGGCCAGCGGGCACGGCCGGGTCGTCATCACCTCGTCGATCACGGGACCGATCACCGGCTATCCAGGGTGGTCGCACTACGGCGCCAGCAAGGCGGCGCAACTCGGCTTCCTGCGCACCGCGGCGATGGAGTTGGCGCCGAAGAACATCACCATCAACGCGGTGCTGCCTGGCAACATCATCACCGAGGGCCTCGTCGAAATGGGCCAGGAGTACATGGACCAAATGGCCGCCGCAGTGCCCGCTGGGCGGCTCGGCAGCGTGGCCGACATCGGCAATGCCGCGCTGTTCTTCGCCACCGATGAGGCTGCCTACGTCACGGGGCAGTCCCTCGTCGTCGACGGTGGGCAGATCCTCCCCGAATCCCCGGCGGCGATCGCGGAGCAGTAGCGATCGCTGCCCCTAGAATTGGACCCACCAAATCGGAGGAGGGGGCGGCCAGTGCCGAAGGCGACCGAAGAACTGCGGCGCCGGATCGTTGCCGACATCAACGCGGGCGTTCCCGGCACGAAGCTGGGTAGCGAACGCGATCTGGCCGAGCGCTACTCCACCAGCCGCAACAGCCTGCGCCAGATGCTCGCGGCATTGGAGGAGGCGGGCCTGGTTCATCGGGCCATCGGTCGGTCCGGTGGCATCTTTATCAGCCATGCACAGGTTCAGCGGAGTCTGTCCGACGTCGTCGGGGTGCCCGCCTTCCTCGCGAACCAGGGCTACGTCGCTGGCACCCGGGTGCTGTCGACGAAGATCACCGCGCCGGACCGCATCACGCAGAAGGCCCTGGAGATCGGCGCCGAAGACTTCGTCGTCGAGATCCAGCGCGTCCGCCTCGCCGACGGGTCGCCCATCTCCTTGGAGCTCGCGCAGTTTCCCGCGGAAGCCTTCCCCGGGTTGCTCGAGAAGCAGCTCGGCGGATCGATCTACGAGCTTCTCGAAAGCGACTACGGCCTCGTCACCTCTCGCGCGGACGAGCGGATCGAAGCCGTCAACGCCACGCAGGACGAAGCCTCCGTGCTGTCCGTCAAGCCGCAGTCGGCCCTGCTGCTGATCACCCGAATCACCTACGACCAGAACGGAACTCCGTGTGAGTTCTCTCGCGACCTGTTCAGGGGCGACCGTACGCGACTCGCGGTCACGGTGGCCGGGCGCGGAGTCGGCGTCCAATCCGCCGCGGGCACGGCGACCGTCGCCCTGCAGAGCCAGAACGTCAAGGCGAGCTGACTTAAATCGCTTGACCTCAACTATGGTTGATGTTCGACCATGGGTGGCACCACGAACCGAGGAGAGCCCATGCGACCCATCCGCGCCGATCTGTGGGAAGCGCGCACCGACAATCCCCATCCGGGCCTGACCACCCACGCCTACCTGTGGACCGGCGGGGCGGGTGGCAACGTCCTGTTCTACGGACCCCAGACGGACGCCGACTTCGACGACATCGCGAGCCTCGGCGGGGTGGCACACCACTACCTGTCCCACCGCGACGAGGCGGGACCGATGCTGGCCGAGGTCCAGCGCCGGTTCGGCGCGCGGCTCCACGCGCCCGCGGTCGAACTACTCGAAATCGGAAGGCACGCACACATCGACGTGCCGCTGGCGAGCAGACACGTCGACGGCAGCGGCATCGAGGTGATCCCCACGCCGGGTCATTCCCCCGGCAGCACCAGCTATCTGGTTCCCGGCGTCAACGGCCAGAGCTACCTATTCACCGGTGACACGATAATGCTTGGCGCCGAGGGACATTGGGTCGCCGGTTACATACCGCCGATCAGTGAAGCCAGTCCGCTCGAGGACAGCCTCCGCTTGCTGGGCACGCTGAAACCCGACCTGGTGATCTCCAGCGCCTTCCCCGGCGAGACCGCCGTGCACGTCCCCGGTCCCCTGCGCTGGGCGGACTGCGTGAAGCAGGCACGTACGCGACTGGCCGCGGTGGCCTGATCCGTCGTCGGGTCCCCCGCCCGACGGCCGATGCACTCACAAACGCCGCATCTCCCGTGCCATGAGCGCGTTCTCCAGGTACGCGTACCGCGCCGGGTGGTCCCGTCGCACCTTCGGATGCTCCGAAGGCGCCCTCGCGAACAGGTGATGCGCCGTGGCGGCGAACACGTGGGTGATGGCACCGAAGTCGTGCCTGGTTCTTACGCTCGTCGGTGGTGTGGCGACGGACCCTCGGAAACGCATCCCGATGGGCGTCGCAGTTGGAGCGGACATTCCCCCTCCTACGATCGTGCCGGCCAATGTCCGGTGCCGGCTTACGGAGATCTACATCGTTACGGCGATCGGGGAGGCCACGATTCAGTAGTCGGTTACTGAACTTCTGGGCCGTCACGCGGACGACCACTGTCGAGAGATCGCCCCGCCCCGAGTGTCAATCCGCGAAGTAATTTGCTCCGAAGCCGAATCACCACAGGGGATTACGCGTCATTCGCAAAGGGATTCGCAATTGTCGGGTTTGCTGAACGAGTAGCCGGTTCTGCGGCCGGCGCGCCGCGTAGCGCTACCGAGTTGGCCAAATACGTCCTTCACAACGTATTTCCCACCGGGACCGGAGCCGATCATCGGTGCCGCGCCCCGGCCGGGCCGCTGACGACGGGGTCGGCGACGATCGCCAGGCGCACACAGCCTGGTCCACATCGTGGCACCGTCACTACCAAACCACTTGTTAGCGAACATGATGCGCATCACCATAGACTTCGTTTTAGCTGGTAAATCACTTTGATCTTGTTGTGAACCACTCCTACGCTAAGCGGGTGGGGTTGGGGTGGCCTCTGACCGGACGGTCGGAGGAGTTGGGGCTCATCGGGGACGCGATCTCGGATCCAGCGTCTTCGGGAGTGGTGCTGTGCGGTCCGGCCGGCGTGGGAAAGAGCCGGATCGTCCGCGAGGCTCTCACCGCAGCCGAATCGAATCAACGAGAGATCCGTTGGATCGTTGGCACGTCGTCGGGTCGGGCCGTACCGCTGGGCGCCTTCGCCGGCTGGGTGGGATCCGCCGAGCACGACAACCTCCGGCTCGTCCGTGACGTCGTCGACTCGGTCACGTCGACGTCCTCGGGAGAGCCCGCGGTAATCGGTGTCGACGACGTCCATCTATTGGATGACCTGTCTACGTTCGTGATCCACCAGATCGTGCAGCGCGGTGCTGCCAAGGTCTTGCTGACGGTCCGCGACGGGGAGCTGATTCCCGCTGCGACGCAAGAACTGTGGAAGGCCGGCCAGTTCGACCGCCTCGACGTGCAGCCGCTGGCACGGGCGGGAATGACGGAGCTCGTCGCGGCCAGTCTCGGTGGCTGCCTCGACCCCGATGCGGCAGGCCTGTTGTGGAGGTTGACGGGCGGTAACGCCCTGTACGTCCGCACCATCGTGGAGCAGGAGTTGGCCTCCGGTCGGCTGGCGCGCCAGGGCGCCTCGTGGCGGTGGATATCCGAGCCGGTCCTCCCACGCGGTCTCGTCGAATTGATCGAGGCTCAGGTGGGCAGCCTGCCCGACAGCGTCAACGACGTCGTCGACGTGTTGGCCGTCGGCGAGCCGGTCGAGCTGCAGTCGCTGCTCAGGATCACCGACGCGCGTGCGGTCGAGGAGGCGGAGCGTCGTGGGCTCATCGCACTCGAACCCGTCGGCGGCGGTATGGAGGCACGCGTGGCGCATCCGCTGTACGGCGAGGTGCGCCGGGAGGGCTCACCGACGACGAAGCTGCGGCGGCTACGTGGTCTGGTCGCCGCCGAGCTCGCGAAGAGCGACCGCGGAGACGATATGCGCATCGCCGTCCGCCGCGCCACGCTGATGGTCCAGTCCGACCTCGAGCACGACCCCGAGCTGCTGCTCAGAGCGGCGCGCGGGGCGGCGTGGCTGGCGGATCTGCCCTTGACCGAGCGCCTGGCCGCGGCCGCGGTGCGGGCGGGGGCTGGATCGGAGGCCAGTTTCGTCAGGGCACACGCGCTGTCGTGGCTCAGCAGGGGCCAGGAAGCCGACGCCGTGCTGCGCGCGATCGACGTCGACGACCTGAACGATGCGGGCCGGGCGCGGCGTCTGCATCTGCGGGCCTGCAATCTCCTCTGGCCATTCGCGAACCCGACCGCTGCCAAGCAGTCCATCGACGACATCCCGGATGCCGCGGCGCCCGAGTTCCGCAGCTACCTCGACGCCTTCAACACCCAGTACTGGGCGGCGATGGGCGCACCGCGCGCGGCCAGGAAGGCGTCGGCCGAGCTGGCCCTCGATCAGCTTCCGGACGCGATCGCGGCGGGGACGGCGTTCGCACTGGCCATCTCCTCCGGTGACGAGGGACGAACGACCGACGCCGTAGCCGCCGCCGAGGCGGGATACGCCGTTGCCGACCGTTCGTTCGGCGCTGCGCACATGCGATTCCTCGTCGCCGACGGCCACGTTGGAGCCCTTCTGCTGGCAGGTCGGATCGAAGACGCAGAGTCGACCGCCGACAGGGTGCGGGGCCAGGCCATCGACCTGCCCGGTGCGGGGCAATTC
>NZ_JBOGDD010000344.1:0-5006 GCF_050701675.1 Mycobacterium sp.
GTGCCGTTCGGGGTGGGTCTGGTGCAGTTGGGTGAGGTAGTGCGCGTCGAGGGCCGGTTGACCGAGAACGATCCGGCCAAGTTGGCGTTCGGCATGGAAGTCGAACTGACGATGATCCCGTTCGCCACCGAGGCCGACGGCAACGAGGTCGTCACCTTCGCGTTCCAGCCGGTCTAGAGAGGAAGCCCCAATGACCAATGACGTAGCGATCATCGGCGTCGGCATCCACCCCTTCGGCCGGTTCGAGAAGACGGCCGTCGAGATGGGCGCCGAGGCCATCCAGTCAGCCCTCGGCGATGCCGGAATCGAGTGGGGTGACGTCCAATTCGGTTTCGGTGGCAGCTACGAGGTGTCCAATCCCGACTCCGTGACCCGGCTGGTCGGCCTCACCGGCATCACGTTCACCAACGTGTTCAATGCCTGTGCCACCGCTGCCAGCGCCATCCAGCAGACCGCCGACACCATCCGGCTCGGCAAGTACGACATCGGCATCGCGATCGGCCTTGACAAGCATCCCCGAGGCGCCTTCACCGACGATCCCGCCAAGCTCGCGCTTCCGCAGTGGTACGCCGAGAACGGACAGTTCGTCACCACGAAGTTCTTCGGCATGAAGATCAACCACTACCTGAACAAGCACGGCATCTCCGAGGAGACGCTGGCCAAGGTGGCGGCCAAGAACTTCCGCAACGGCGCGCTGCACCCGAACGCGTTCCGCCGCAAGCCGATATCAGAAGCGGACATCATGGCGTCGCCGGTGCTGAACTACCCGCTGCGGCAGTTCATGTTCTGCGCACCCGACGAGGGCGCGGCAGCGGTCATCATGTGCCGCGGCGACATCGCCCACCGCTACACCGACAAGCCGGTGTTCGTGCGCGCCAGCGAGATTCGCACCCGTCGTTTCGGCGCCTACGAGGTCCATGCAACGTCCGCTCCATTGGACGAGGATCTCTCGCCGACGGTCTACGCCGCGCGCGCCGCGTACGAAGCCGCCGGGATCGGGCCCGAGGACGTCGACGTCGCGCAGCTGCAGGACACCGACGCAGGCGCCGAGGTCATCCACATGGCCGAGACCGGGTTGTGCGCGGACGGCGACCAGGAGAAGCTGCTCGCCGACGGCGCCACCGAGATCGGTGGATCGCTTCCGGTCAACACCGACGGCGGTCTGATCGCCAACGGCGAACCGATCGGCGCGTCCGGGCTGAGGCAGATGCACGAACTGGTCCGCCAGCTGCGAGGCGAGGCCGGCGAGCGTCAGGTTCCCGGCGAGCCGCGCGTGGGTCTGGCGCAGGTCTACGGGGCACCCGGCACCGCGTCAGCGACCATCCTGTCGCTGTAGGTACCCCCCGCGGTAACGCCATTCTCAAAAGAATAGAGTCCGAAACATGGCCGACTATCGCTTCGTCACGTACGAGACCCTCGACGAGGGCACCATCGCCCGGATCATGCTCAACCGACCGGACCAGCGCAACGCACAGCAGCGCGGTCTGCTCGTCGAGCTCAACGAGGCGTTCCTGCAAGCCGAGGCCGACGACACCGTCCGCGTGGTCATCCTCGGCGGCAATGGTCCGATGTTCTCCTCCGGCCACGACCTGGGCTCCAAGGTGATGATGGGGGAGTACCAACCGGGCCCGGATCAGCATCCCAGCTTTCGCGAGAACGGTGCGACGCGCGAGGGCGCCGAGAAGCTGATGCTGCAGGAGTGGCACCACTTCTTCGAGAACACCCGCCGGTGGCGCAACCTGCGCAAGATCACCGTCGCGCAGGTGCACGGCGACGTCTATGCCGCGGCACTGATGCTCATGTGGGCGTGCGATCTGATCGTGGCAGCGGACGACACGACCTTCGCCGACGTCGTCGGGACGCGGCTCGGCATGTGCGGTGTCGAGTACTTCGCCCATCCGTGGGAGTTCGGGGCGCGAAAGACCAAGGAGCTCATGCTCACCGGCGATTCCCTTTCGGTGGAGGAGGCCCATCAGCTCGGGATGGTCTCCAAGGTGTTCCCCGCCGCCGAGTTGTCCGATCGCACCATGGAATTCGCCAGGCGAATCGCGAAGGTTCCGACGATGGCGGCGCTGCTCATCAAGGAGTCGGTCAACCAGACGCAGGACAATCAGGGCTTCTACAACTCGCTCAACGCGTGCTTCACGCTGCACCAGTTGAACCACAGCCACTGGTCGCAGGTGCACGGCGGCGGTTTCCCGGTCGCCAATGATTCCGACGGTGTGCCCAACTGGCGTGAGGCCCCCCCGGTGGTGCCCGCCGTGAAGGACAAGGTCAGGGCGAACGACTAGCGGAGCGACTCGCGAGATTGCACTCACGCAGGCGTGCTCTCGCACTTTCGCTGCGTGAGTGCAATCTGGACGCCAAGGCTAGCCCCGCGTCAAAGCCTGCCCGACGCGGTAGCCGAACACCATTGCGGGGCCGATGGTTCCGCCCGCACCGCCGTACGCCTTTCCGGTCACTCCCGCCATCGCGTTGCCCGCGGCGTAGAGACCGGGTATCGGATGGCCGTCGACGTGCAATACCTGCCCGTCGGCATCGGTGCGCGGTCCGCCCTTGGTGCCCATCGCGCCGACGGTGACCGGTACCGCGAAGTAGGGCGCGGTGTCGATGGGGCCGAGCGTCTGTAGCGCCGGGGTGGCAGCGGCGTTGTCACCCCAGTAGCCGTCGTAAGCGCTTGAGCCGCGGCCGAAGTCGGGGTCCGTCTCGCCCTCGACGTTGTGGTTCCAGGCCTCGATGGTGCGCGCCAGCCCCTCGGGATCGATCCCGGTCTTGACGCTCAGTTCGGCGAGATCGGCTGATTTGCAGTACCAGTCGGGTACCACGCCGTCGGGCTCGATCCCGAGAAAGCCGTACTTCTTCACGTGCAGTGAGTCGAACACGATCCACGCCGGATCGTTGAGATAGCCGAAGCGGGGGTCGAGGTGGTGGAACGGTCCGGCCATCGAGTTGTACTCGCCCGCCTCGTTGAGGAACCGCTTGCCTGCCCGATTGACGATGATGCTGCGCGGGCGGGTGCGTTCAAGGCGCACACTGCGGCTGCGCTGATGCCCGTCGATGGTGTCGCCGGGAATCTGGACGATCGGCACCCACCAGGCCTCGCCCATGTTGGCGAGGTCGGCGCCGTGGGCCATCGCCATGCGCAACCCGTCACCGGTGTTGTTGGGCGGTGACACGGGGCCGTGCATCGGTCCGCGCAGGTGGGCCTCGACCAGTTTCGGGTCCCATTCGAAGCCGCCGGTGCCGAGCACCACGCCACGGCGCGCTCGCACGCGAACGTCCATGCCGTCGAGTTTGATTCGCACCCCGGCGATCCGGCCATCGGATCCTCTCCCCGTGTCGCTTCGCTCCTGCCCGCCGGAAGCAATCAGCTCCAGCGCTCTGGCGCCCGTCGTCGGCACGACCCCGAGATCGAGCAGACCCTTGAGCAGACCGGCGATCAGCGCCGTACCCGCCACGCAGAAGTCGCCCGCGGTGTCGTCAACCGAGGCGTGGATCCTGGCGCGTGTCTCGGCATCGATGCCGACGTTGCTCCAGTCGGCCGGGAACGAGGTGATGCGATCGCTCCAGTTGTCAAGGCGGGCAAGGTCGAAGGGTTTCGCGTTCAGCGACCTGCCACCCGTGGGGCGTCCGCCGGGAAGCTCGGGCTTGTAATCCGGGAAGCCGGCGGCGATCTCGAACTGCAGCTCGCTGTGCTTCTCGACGAAGTCGAGCATCTCCGGTCCGGTTCGGACGAATGTCTCGACGAGCCCGGTGTCCATCGCGCCCAGCGATTGCGCCTCGAGGTAGCGCATCGCGTCGTCGACCGTCAGTTCGCCGTCGGGGGACCGGTGGTGCGCCGGGATCCACACGATGCCGCCCGAGACCGCCGTAGTGCCGCCGACGGTCTCGGCCTTCTCGTAGACCGCCACCGAGGCTCCGCCGACGGCCGCGGTGAGGGCGGCGGTCAGTCCGGCGCCGCCGGAGCCGAGTACGACGACGTCGACTTCGTGGTCCCAATCGGTGCTCACTGGAAATACCTTTCTATGTGTCAACCGAGAATCTGCGACAGCTGTTCGGCGGCCTTGATCACCGCGTCGCGTCCGCCGATCAGCGCATCCTCGCGGTGTGAGATGAGGTTGATGCACGTGGGTGGCGACGGCGGCCTGCGCCGTACTGGCACGGCGAGCCCGTAGGTGTCGGGCTCGATCTCGCCGTGAGTGATCACCCAGCCCTGCTCGCGGGTGAGCGGCACCAGATCCCGCTCGCCAGGGCGGGGCGGCATGCTCGCCAGCAGGGCCAGGCCGGCGGCGCCGCGTTCGATGGGATGGCGGCTGCCCTCGTGGAAGGACAGTTGATAGAAGACCAGGGTCGGCACGATCACGGCGATCGCCACCTGCTGGTCACCCTCGGCGACGAGTAGGGACACCGTCGTGCCGAGGTCGTCGGCGAGCGTGCGAAGGGTCGGGACGCTCAGCGCCCGCAGGTTGTTGTCGAACGATGCGCCAAGCACCGCGAGCATCGCCGCGGGCCGGTAGCGCCCGTCGTCGCCCTTCACCACGTAGCGGTTCTGCGTCAACGTCGAAAGCAGTCGGTAGGCGATGGTGCGGTGCACCCCAACGTGGTCGGCGACCTGCTGCGCGGTCATCCCCGTGGGAGACGACGCCACAGCCTGCAGCGCGGACAGTCCCCTGGCCAGGGTTTGCGAGCCGGCGGCGAGCCTTTCGGCCGTCGGAGGGGTCTCCTTGACAGACGTCATCGAGAGAGTGATGCTCTATACATAGTGCACATGAGTGTGCGATATTAGCACATATCACTCGCTTTGAAAGAGAATGAGATTTCCATCACCAGTCAGCGAAAGGGGCCGAATGAGCGAGTTCGAGAGCGTCTGGAGTGACCTCCAGAGCGTCCCGTTCTCACAGGGCTACCTCGATGCGGGGGGTGTGCGGACGCGCTATCTGCACGCGGGCGACAGGGACAAGCCGACACTCGTCCTGTTGCACGGGTCCGGCGGCCACGCGGAGGCC
>NZ_JBOGDD010000345.1:0-4987 GCF_050701675.1 Mycobacterium sp.
CGCCGACGTTGGAGGTAACCAGCGGCGCGCCGGTCGCCGCGGCTTCGAGCGCGACGATGCCGAACGGTTCGTAATGGCTGGGCAGGACGGCGGCGTCGCAGTCGTGCAGCAGAGCGACCAACCCTTCGTGGTCGACCCGTCCGACGAACGTGATCGCCTTGAGCACCTTGTGCTTTCGGGCCTGTTCGAGCAGCCAGTCCAGCTGGGTGCCGTCCCCTGCGATGGTGAGCGTGGTACCGGGGTGGGTGCGCCGGATGCGGGGGAGTGCCGCGATTGCGTCGTGCACGCCCTTCTCGTACTCCAGGCGGCCCAGGTACAGCAGCCGCGCAGGACCGTCGTGCGTCGTGCGTCGTGCGAACGGCCATAGGTCTGCGTCGATGCCGTTGCGGATGACCCGTGACTCCGAAAGGCCGGGTCCGAACAGTTCGGAGATTTCCCCGCCCATCGATGCCGAACACGTGATGAGTGAATCGGATTCGCGGACCAGCCACGACTCCACGGCGTGCACCTGTCTGCTGATCTTGCCGGACACCCACCCCGAGTGTCTGCCGGCCTCGGTGGCGTGAATCGTGGAAACCAGTGGCACGTCGAAGTGTTCGGCAAGTGTGATGGCGGGATGCGCGACCAGCCAGTCGTGCGCGTGCACGACGTCGGGGCGCCACGGCTCGGTGGCGTGCTCACCCTTGGATCGCAGCATCAGTCCGGCGCGGACCAGCGAGTGTCCCATCGCCAGCGTCCACGCCATCATGTCGGTGCTGAACTCGAACTCGTGGGGGTCCTGCGCCGCGGCGATGACCCGAACGCCCTCGCTGGTGTCGTCGCTCGAGGGGTGAGTGCTCGGATCGGTGCCCGACGGTCGTCGACTGAGTACCACGACCTCGTGGCCGGCCTCGGCGAGTGCAGTGGCGAGGTGATGGACGTGGCGTCCGAGACCGCCGATCACCACCGGTGGGTACTCCCACGACACCATCAGGACCTTCACGACGGGCTCACCAGCGCCCGCGAACGTGCGCGAAGTGCCAACCACCCGCGGCGTGTCGAGTACAGACACGCACGCTCGCGGCGGAGGGGGGAGGGGTCATCGTGGGAGCCGCCTGGCGTCGAGCGCGCCGAAGAGTCCGTCTGCGCGGTTCCAGGTGGCGGCGAGGCGGTCGGCGTGGTCGCGGCGGCCCGCCGCCAGTGCTCCGGCGATCTCCCGCGTGGCGTGCGCGTGCAGGTGAGCGCGGTAGCGCGCGTACTCGGCGGCGGTGTCCTTGCTGACCATGAACGGCCAGTCGCTCGACACGGTGAGGAGCGCTTCGCGCAGGATCTGGTCGGCGACGGTGTCGCGGGGGGTGGGTGCGCCGACCGTCGCGTGCTGCATCAGCGCCTTGTCCACGGTCGACAGTGCGGTGTCGACCACTTCGGTGTTGAGCGCCACGATGTCGGCGACCTGATCGCCCGACCACACCTGCCAGTCCTTGCCCGAACCCCAAGAGCTGGGCGGCAATTCGACGGGTGCGCCGACGAATTCGTCGGCGATCGCGTCGGAGAGCGTGCCGACGCGCACGCCGGCTTCCGGCAGCGCGCGCAGCACCCGCTCCAGCCATGCCGGGCCCTCGTGCCACCAATGGCCGAACAGTTCGGTGTCGAACGCCGCGACGACGTGAGCCGGTCTGCCGAGCCGCTCGGACTCCGAGCAGAGCCTGCGCCGCACCGTGTCGACGAAGTCGGCCACGTGGACGTCGACGGCGTGATCGGCGCGGTCGGGAACGTAGGGCGCCTTCTCCTCCGACGGCACCGCGCGGCCGGTGACCCTGGCCGGCTTGAGACCCGTGAGGTGGTCGTAGGTGTAGAAGTCGCGGTAGGCGGCATGACCGGGGTAGCCGGACTTCGGTGACCACACCCGGTAGCTGACCTGCAGGTCGCGGCCGAAGGCGATGACGTCGGAGTCCCCGACGGGACGGCCGAGTGCGGTGTCGCCGTGCAGCGTCGGTCCGTCCACCATGAAGTGCGTCACTCCGGCCGCGGCGTATTCGCGCTCGAGACCTGGCGAATAAGCGCACTCCGGCGCCCAGATGCCGCCGGGAACGTGTGCGAATCGCTGCCCGGCGTCGGCAAGGCCCTCGCGCAGTGCGAACTCCCGCAACCGCGGGTGCAGCAACGGCTGGAAGGGATGTGCCAGCGGTCCGCCCAGCAGTTCGATCGCCTCGGCGTCGATGAGCTCGCGAAGCAGCGGGCTGCCGCCGTGGCGCCACTGCGTCGAGAAGTCCTCGAGCGCCTGGCCCGCCTCGTCGTATTCGCGGATGCCGAACGCGCGCAACGCGTCCGGGGCGGCGTAGCCGGTACCGTCACCGCCTCGTCGGACGGCGGCCTCCTGCCCGCGCAGCTGCCAGTTGGCCAACCAGTGGTGCATACCCGTCAGCGAGTACGGATCGTCGAGTTGGGCGGTGACGACCGGCGTCATCCCGAGGGTGAGAAGGTGGCTGCGGCCCTCTGCGGACAACCTGCGGAGCAGCCCCATCAACGGGAGGTACGCCGCCGCCCAGGACTGATAGAGCCATTCCTCACCGACCGGCCAGCGGCCGTGATGGGCCAGCCATGGCAGGTGGGTGTGCAGGACGAGGGTGAAGAGGCCGGGTACCGGAGCTGCCCCCTCCTCGGTCACGGTCGCACCGCGATGGCCACCAGATCCAGGCTCTCATCGATGTCACGGCTGTCGCGTCCGCCAGTCGCGATCAGGTCGAAGTCCGAGGTGGTGATCGACTCGACGTCGGCAAGCAGGTCGGCGGGCCACGGCGCGTTGGCCAGCGCGCGGGTGATCTGGGCGTCGATGATCGAGCCGCCGTGCTTGGCATCGAGCTCCGCCAGCCTGGCGCCGTGGAACACGCCGAGCATCGACTCGACGACGAGGCCCGCATCGGTGAGCAGTTCGGTGAGCTCGGCGGCGTTGAGTTCGCGGGTGTGGAACGGGTTGATCGGGGTGTCGCGGCCGGGGGAGAACGTGATGCGGTTGGGCGTCGACATCAGCAGCACGCCGGACGGCCGAAGGACGCGGGCGCACTCGTCGACGAACTGTGCTTGGTCCCAGAGGTGTTCGATCACCTGAAAGTTCACGACGACGTCGACGGCGGCGTCGGGCAACGGCAGCTCGGCGAGGTTTCCGTGCCGCATGTCGACGCGAGGGTAGCGGGCCCTGACATGGGCCACGGCAGACTCGTCGTAGTCGAGGCCGATGACGCGTCGTGCCACGTTCGCGATCAGGTCGGCGCCGTAGCCCTCACCGGAGCCGGCTTCGAGCACGTCGCGCCCGGTGCAGCGATCGGTGAACCGCTGGTACACCACCTCGTGGCGGCGGAACCAGTAGTTCTCCTCCGCAAGGCCGGGGACGGTGCGCTCCCCGGTCAGTGGGAGGACGTCGTCGGACGGCTCGGGATAAGAAAATGCGCTCATTGCCAACGCAGGCTAACCCAGCTATGGCGATTGTCACTGCCTCATCAACGGTTATCCAGCGCAGGGGCAGGGCAGAAGGTTAGACAACACCGGTTATGGTGTTCCTGCGCGCCCCTGAAGTTACTGACTAGTAACATGGGGGTCGTTGCATGAATCGTGATATGGGCAGGCCGGCTGCGGCCTCATCGAGGAGGACGAACCACACTCATGACGAACATCGTGGTCCTGATCAAACAGGTTCCTGATTACGAGGATCGCCATCTCAACGACGGTGACTGGACGCTGGATCGTGCAGGTAGCGACCCGGTCCTGGACGAGATCAACGAGAAGGCCGTCGAGGTTGCGCTCCAGCTCAAGGAGAAGCACGCCGACGACGACTACAAGGTCGTGGTCCTGACTGCCGGGCCCACCAGCGCCGAGACGGCCATCCGCCGGGCGCTGTCGATGGGCGCCGACTCGGCCTACCACCTCGACGACGAGGCCTTGCACGGCTCGGACCTGGTCCAGACGGCGTGGGCGCTGGCCCGGTCGCTCGGCCAGATCGAGGACATCGGCTTCGTCATCGCAGGCAACGAGACCAGCGACGGCGTCGGTGGCGCGGTCCCCGCGATCCTGGCCCAGTTCCTAGGGCTGCCGCAGTTGACGTCGGTGCGCAAGGTCGACATCGCCGACGGCAAGGTCACCGCCGAGCGCGAGACCGACGACGGTGTCTTCGGACTCGAGGCGACTCTGCCCGCGATCATCAGCATCAACGAGAAGATCGTCGAGGACGCGCGCTTCCCGTCCTTCAAGGGCATCATGGCCGCCAAGAAGAAGCCCGTCGAGAAGCTGACGCTCGCCTCGATCGGCGTCGAGGCCGACGAAGTCGGTGGCGAGCACGCCGACTCGACCGTGGTGTCGGCCACCCCGAAGCCGCCCAAGACGGCGGGCGAGAAGGTCACCGACGAAGGCGAGGGCGGCAAGCAGATCGCCGAGTACCTCGTGGCCCAGAAGATCCTTTGACACCTGCGGACTCCAGTTCCGCAACCCCACTTTCCTAGAGAGCGACTAAGAGGCAATGGCTGAAGTACTAGTGCTCGCTGAGCACTTCGAAGGCAAGTTGAAGAGTGTCACCGCCGAGCTCATCACCGCGGCCCGCGCATTGGGTGAGCCGTCCGCCGTGGTGATCGGTGCCCCCGGCACCGCCGACGGGCTGACCGAGGGCCTGAAGGCCGCGGGTGCGGCGAAGATCTACGTGGCTGAGTCCGACACCGTCGAGCAGTACCTGGTCACCCCCAAGGTGGACGTGCTGACCGCGTTGGCGGAGTCCGCGTCCCCGGCGGCGATTCTCGTCGTCGCCAGCACGGAGGGCAAGGAGATCGCCGGTCGGGTCGCCGCGGCGACTGGCTCCGGCGTCCTGGTCGACGTCATCGGTGTCAAGGAGGGCCCCATCGGGATCCACTCGATCTTCGGTGGCGCCTACACGACCGAGGCCAAGGCTGCCGGTGACGCTCCGGTTCTCGCATTGCGGCCGGGTGCCGTGGAGGCAGAGCCGGTCGCCGGTGCAGGCGAAGTG
>NZ_JBOGDD010000346.1:0-2658 GCF_050701675.1 Mycobacterium sp.
ACGTGGTCAGGATGACCCACTCCAACGTCGAGGGGTCATCGTCGATGTCGATCGTCCGGCCGCCCGCCGCCCAGGTGACGACACCGATCGAGACCATCAGCGTCGAGCCGGCGGCCAGCACCGGTGCCGAACGGCGCCACAGCCGGCGCCACCGCGCGCGCCTGGTGAGCACCGAAGGCAAACCGCGCTGCAGGAACCACGTTTCGGCGGCGACGCGGTCCGCGGGCTCAGGCACGGCGTAAGTTGACCAACCAACGGTCCCAAACCGCAAGCAGCCGATCCCCCCTCGCTCCGCTCCACCCCACGGGCCGTGATCGCCTCCCGCGAGCGTCCCCTAGGCTGAGGCCATGCAACGGATCATCGGTACCGAGGTCGAATACGGTATTTCGTCGCCGTCCGATCCGGCCGCGAATCCGATCTTGACGTCGACGCAGGCAGTTCTCGCCTACGCGGCGGCAGCGGGGATCCAGCGGGCCAAGCGGACTCGGTGGGACTACGAGGTGGAGTCACCGCTGCGCGACGCGAGGGGTTTCGACCTGAGCCGCGCCAGCGGGCCGCCACCGATCGTGGACGCCGACGAGGTCGGGGCGGCCAACATGATCCTGACCAACGGCGCGAGGCTCTACGTCGACCACGCCCATCCGGAGTATTCGGCGCCAGAGGTGACCGACCCGCTGGACGCGGTGATCTGGGACAAGGCGGGCGAGCGGGTGATGGAGGCGGCGGCACGCCACGTCGCGAGCGTGCCCGGTGCGGCCAAGCTGCAGCTGTACAAGAACAACGTCGAC
This sequence comes from Mycobacterium sp., assembly GCF_050701675.1. Taxonomy (GTDB): domain Bacteria; phylum Actinomycetota; class Actinomycetes; order Mycobacteriales; family Mycobacteriaceae; genus Mycobacterium. The sequence goes on from NZ_JBOGDD010000346.1 coordinate 789, forward strand.
GGCAAGGGTGCGTCGTACGGGTCGCACGAGAACTACCTGATGAGCAGGCAGACCCCGTTCTCCGCCGTCATCGCGGGCCTCACCCCGTTCCTGGTGTCGCGCCAGGTCGTCACGGGTTCGGGGCGCGTCGGCATCGGTCCGTCCGGTGACGAGCCCGGATTCCAGCTGACGCAGCGTGCCGACTACATCGAGGTCGAGGTCGGCCTCGAGACCACGCTCAAGCGCGGCATCATCAACACCCGCGACGAGCCGCACGCCGATGCCGACAAGTACCGGCGGCTGCACGTCATCATCGGCGACGCCAACCTCGCCGAGACGTCGACCTACCTCAAGGTCGGGGCCACGTCGCTGGTGCTCGATCTCATCGAGGAGGGTATCGACCTCACCGACCTCGCCCTGGCCCGCCCCGTGCACGCCGTACACGTGGTCAGCCGTGACCCGTCGCTGCGCGCCACCATCGCCCTCTCCGATGGCCGTGAGCTGACCGCCCTTGCGCTGCAACGCATCTACCTCGACCGGGTGGCCAAACTCGTCGATTCGCGCGACCCCGACCCGGCCGCCAGCCGCGTCGTCGAAACGTGGGCGAACGTGCTCGATCTGCTCGAGCGGGACCCGATGGAATGCTCGGAGATCCTCGACTGGCCCGCCAAGCTGCGGCTCCTCGAGGGCTTCCGGCAACGGGAGAACCTCGGCTGGTCGGCGCCCCGGCTGCATCTCGTCGATCTGCAGTACTCCGACGTTCGACTAGACAAGGGCCTCTACAACCGGCTGGTGGCGCGGGGTTCGATGAAACGCCTCGTCACCGAGCAGCAGGTCCTCGACGCCGTGGACAACCCGCCCACCGACACGCGCGCGTACTTCCGCGGCGAGTGTCTGCGAAGGTTCGGCGCGGACATCGCCGCAGCGAGCTGGGATTCGGTGATCTTCGACCTGGGAGGTGACTCACTCGTGAGGATTCCAACCCTGGAACCGTTGCGGGGGAGCAAAGCCCACGTGGGAGCACTGCTCGATTCCGTGGACAGCGCCGCGGAACTCGTCGCGCAGCTCACCACCTGACAACCGGCATTCCGGCGGTCGACCGGTAGGGTGGAAGAACCGGCGGGCCCTGTGAGTCCGCTGACGAGCGCTCGCGCGAGGACTCGACGAGCTTCGATGACAAGCAGGAGGCAGCGATGGCTCAGGAGCAGACCAAGCGTGGTGGCGGCGGCGGCGATGACGACGAAGCCACCGGCAGTACTGCCGCTGGCCAGGAGCGTCGTGAGAAGCTCACCGAAGAGACCGACGATCTGCTCGACGAGATCGACGACGTGCTCGAAGAGAACGCCGAGGACTTCGTTCGCGCGTACGTCCAAAAGGGCGGACAGTGACCTGGCCGCATAACGATCGGCTGTCACCTTCTTCACAGATGCCGGGAGCCCCCGGAGCGCATTCCCTAGCGATGGACACGTCGTCGTTCTCTGAGCTGCTGCGTCGACAGGCTCCGCATCTGCTGCCTGCGGGCGCGACGGTCGAGGACATCACGGTCAGCAATGCGCTGCCGCACGGCACCACGATCGTGGCGATCAAGTTCCCAGGCGGCGTGCTGATCGCAGGTGACCGCCGCTCGACGCAGGGCAACATGATCGCCGGGCGCGACGTGCAGAAGGTGTACGTCACCGACGACTACACGGCGACGGGCATCGCGGGCACCGCCGCCATCGCGGTGGAGTTCGCGCGCCTCTACGCGGTGGAACTCGAGCACTACGAGAAGCTCGAGGGCATCGCGCTGACGTTCGCGGGCAAGGTGAACCGGCTGGCGATCATGGTGCGCGGCAACCTCGGGGCAGCGCTGCAGGGTTTCGTGGCGTTGCCGCTGCTGGTGGGCTACGAC
>NZ_JBOGDD010000347.1:0-3760 GCF_050701675.1 Mycobacterium sp.
GGCTGGATCTGGTTTCATCAGCGATCAGTTCCATAGCGTAGGAATCCAGCAGGTCGATGGTGACGTCGCACAGTCGAGCGACGTCGTGTTCTCCGAGGTAGTGGCCGAAGTGGCGTAAGGCGTTGAAACGCTGGATAATTGAAGACGCCGCCGGCCATTCCCGAGCATTATTGCCCGCGAGATACGACACCGGTGACGGTCTGTTGATGAACAACCACACGATACGTTTGAAGGAATTTACAAGGTGTGGAGGAAACGAATATTGCTGTTCGACGCCGGCGCCGCCGGGTAGCCATCGGAGGGTCTGCAGTCCGCCGCGAGGTGCATCCATTGGCCGGAGAGACCAGACGCCCTCGGGGAACGTGCTCATCGGCAGGTCAGGGCGCTTCAGTCGTAGTTCGTGCACGACGACGGGCCCACATTCCACATCAGTCCAATCAACTACGTTCAGGTCGATCGACGCGGCAAGATCGATGGCCTCAGCTACCGGATTACTCATGCGTACCTTCCGTTCAGGAGCAGTTGTATTTCGGCTCGGTCCTCATCTGTGATCGCCCCGTCAGCAACTCGGTATTCATCGGCGGCAATCAGGGTGCGGTCGTCGAGAAGGGAGATGAGGCACCCATAGGCCATAGCGCGGAAGTCGGTCCAATCAGGTCCATCGGTCGAGGCAACAGCCTCCAGCTGACGGCGCAATTCGATGAGCCGAGGGAGGTGGCGAGGCGTGGCAAAAGCATGGGTGCATTGCAGGCACAACAGAAAGTCGTCGCCGCAGGGCTTACCAGTCAGGGGATGGTGTTCGAAGTCAACGCAACCACCGATAGTTGTGTCGGTGTTGGCTGACGTGTCCGCACGTTCAAATCTCATCTTGAGATGGGCCTCGGCATTCTCGATTACCGCCCAAAGGCCTGTCTCAACGGCCTCAGTCATCAGCCGTTCTCGTTCGACTTCTGATGCTGCGACGTAGAGGGTGGACCACGTCGCACGCGAATGCCCCTGGGGTGTCCGGTCAACGAGTACGCGCACCGTTTTACGGATGCGGTTGAACGAGACGGGGACGTCCGAGTCTGGCCACCAACTGAGCCTGTAGTTCTTGTGGATCTCCGTGGGGCGCAGACCGACCTGGGGGGAGTCTGTTCTGCCGCCCCTGCCTGGCCAGTAGACGATCAGTCGGTCAGCTCCCGGAAGGTTCTGCGCTGCGAGGTAGTCACGGGCAGGTTGTGTCATGTCGATGATTCGTGTCATGGCGCGGCGTGCGTTTTTGGGAATCGCGTGCGCGTCGTACTGTTCGCTCTGCCGCCGTCTTTTCTCGTCTTCTACGGTCAGTATGTCCTCCGTGACACCGAGCCCCGGTGCACCTGAGGGCACTCTTCGCTCGTTGATCTGTGTGAAGTTGACACCCTCGAGGCAGGCGATGAGCACGGCGATCGCGACCGCACCCTCGTAACTCACGAAGAGCATCGGCCGCCCTCCTGCGACGCCTAACGACCTGCCATCACGAACCGAGATGCCCAACGCACTACGTGCAGCAGCAGACCGTGGTGCACCCGTCGCCGCCACCTCACGCAGGGCGTCGGCCCGAGCCAGCTTCTGAGGGGAGAGAGTCTGGCTTTCTGTCTGCCGAAGCAGCAGCAAGTTTGGCTGAATGCGCCGATACTCGGCGTTCACAGCAGCAGCCGCCGCGTCACGAATCGAATCGAAGACACCCATCTCGAAGGGCTGTGCCTCATCGATTTCCCTCAGCGGAAGACGCTGGTTCAGCCGCTTCGTCAGGTCTGGGTGAAGTCGATGCGGATAGCAACCAAGTACCATCCGCAATGCACCCAAATCCCTGCGCCGGGTGTTGTTCTTAGCGGTGCTCTTTGCGAGGTGAAGTAGATAGTCATTCCATCGATTTGGGGTTAGCTCGACCAACTTGCGCACGTTGTTGTCGCCACACCACCGCGCGAACTCCTTGATGCGGACGTAGTTGCCTTTCGCCGTATAGGCGCTCTTCCACGTTCCATTCACTCCTGTAAGAGCCTCGAATGCGTCGGCAAGCTGCACTCTCAGCCCAACGTCACAAGGCCAGTCCCGAAAGTCGTGCAGCACAGAGGTATACGAACCAGAAAGAGAGGCGATAACCACTTCGGGATTCTCGCGCCGAGTGGTGACGCCCTCTGCTGAAGTGCGGCGCTCGCCTGTCGTCATGCACCATTGCCCGTCAAGTCGCGGACCTCCGCAAGGTCCTGCGCGAGCGACGACACTAGGTCTCCGACGGTCGCATCGGCATTGGTGGAGCCGAACATGCGATCAAACCGCAGCCTTTGCACACGAGGCAAGTACGTCCCCCGCGTCGTCTCCACCGACTTGTGCCCCAACACGTCCTTCACCGTTCGGAACACTTCGTCATACCGTGAACCATCCCCGTAGGCGACGTTCTCATCCCACCCGTGCATGTCGTCGAGACGCTGGTGCAGTCGGACAGCTAGCGCCAGCGCGAAACTGAACCGCAGGGAATGCGGCGTCACGGTCAGCTCGTCGCTGACGGCTGCCCCAGTGGCTTCGATTCCTGCCCAAAGTCGGTCGTTAGCACCCTCGAATACTCCAATCCACGACTCGTGATGTAACGGCATTCCGCCTTCGTTGAGCCACAGCGCCATCGGCTCAGGGCGTCCGTCGCGAATCCAGAACAGACGTCGTCGGGTCGCCGGCTTCATCGTGTTCAATGACATGGCCACGCCGTCGTCTTGGACGACTTCGAATGTCCCCTTTTTGGCACGCCGAAATCCGGTCACCCAGATGATGTCTTCGATCTCGTCGTACCGCCCCTCACGTATTGCTCGGCGGATGGCAGCGGCACGAGCAACTGCCACATAGGTGCGCAGTGTCCGGCCCACAGTCGGAGCCGCGTACCACATCCGCGCCTTGCTGTATTTGGCGATCGCTGCAGGCAGCTTTGCCTCAACCACACCTTCTTGTGGGAGTTCCGCCAGCAGGAGCGAACCCGCTTCCTGCACGCGCAAACCAGTTGAATAGACAAAGTCGGTAAAGGCTGTGTTGCGCAGGGTATTACGGACGCGAGAAGATTCGTCGTCGCCAGCCGCGCGCCACTGGGAAGGACCGACACGCTCAATCCCGCGGCCGCGAAGGCCAACGTCACGCCACAGCCGGTATGTTCCCGGCACGATCCACCGATCTCGTTCTTTACGGACCAACGCCGCATTTACCCTTGCCCCGGGCACCCTCAATGCCCCCCGCCCGCCCGGCACAGGACTCGCGTCGATCACAGGGCCGTCCGGCGTGATCGGAATCTTGCGGGCTACCGCCCAGTCGTACAAACCCCTGAGCGCGAAGACGGCCTTGTTCCATGTCGACCCAGCCACCGCGTCGGCGAATTCAAGGTGATCCGTCCGGCGAATCTTGAAGTCGATGAAGTCGTCTTCCGTGGCTTCCAGCCACGTCAGCGGATCGACCTGTTTTCCTAGGAAGCCGCACCACGTGGCGATCTCGAACGCATACGTCTTGCGGGACGACAAATCCAACGAGGTGAACGCCGGGCATGAATTGAAGTAGATGACCAGCCATTCGTCGAGTTCGCCGTTGCTGGACAGCAAGATCGGTGTCCCCTTCGCGACCCTCAGCCGAGGATCAGGTGCGCCGACTTGACCTGAATCATCCAATACGTCCGCGTACCCCGGTGGCCAGCTCTCGCTGCCGGTGGTTGTCAGTACTGTCCACGTCTTTGCTGGCGCGGCAGCGGAGAGCACCCCCACAACGT
>NZ_JBOGDD010000348.1:0-2906 GCF_050701675.1 Mycobacterium sp.
GTCACCGCGCCGGTCATCACCAAGTACGTCACCGACCTGCAACTGCTCGAACTGCTCTAAACACGTGGAGTTCGCTTCTGGGCATGTCGCTGCTAGTTACTGTCGAATAGTCCTGTGCCCGCGTCGGATTCGCTTGGTGCGTACGGGCCGATCGCCGGTGTCATCGATCCAACTCCGAGTCGAGCGCTCCGGCCGCCAATGCGGCGGCGTTGACGCGGCTGAGCACCGCATGCAAATCCTCGAGCACGGCGACTTCGACGCCGAGCCGCTCAACCACCGCAGGAGGAACCTTCAGCGCCTGCCTACGTAGGTTGCGGCCGTCCTGGCTCAGCTCGATGTGAGTGGTGCGCTCGTCAGTGGTGTTGCGCGATCGAGTGATCAGGCCCTGCGCCTGCAGCCGTTTGAGCATCGGCGAGAGGGTGGCCGAATCCATCTGCAGCAGTGCGGCGATGTCCTTGACCCACAGCGGCGCGCCATTGGCCTTCGCGTTGTCCCACAGCGCCAGCATCACCAGGTACTGCGGATGGGTCAGCCCGAGCGGCTCCAGCAACGGCCGGTAGACCGCCAGCACCGCGCGATTGGTGACGGCAAGCGCGAAACACACCTGGCGCTCCAGCGAGAGCGGGTCAATGTCGGTATCGACTCCTCTGCTCATGGCGTCATCATACCTCTTGATTAGGCCGCTAATCATTAGTACACTAACTGTTAGTAGCCGATTTATTGAAGACACGCGACAGCCCGCCACCTCGCGGCGCCGGGTTTGGGGTCCTGGCGCTCGGCACTTGCCGGACGATTCGATTCGCGTGGACCATGGCCGTCTCTGAAACGTCTTATAACAGACGCCATTTGAACTTCACCAAGGGCATTCAATAGGAAGGGATCAACGAGATGCCAATCGTCAAGGCCGCGGCCGTTCAGATCAGTCCGGCGCTCTACAGCCGTGAGGGAACGGTGGAAAAGATTGTCAAGAAGATCATCGAACTTGGCCGCCAAGGGGTGCAGTTCGCTACCTTCCCCGAGGCGATCGTGCCGTACTACCCGTACTTCTCCACGTTGCAGCGGCCCTTCGAACTGGCCGACCAACAGCTGCTCCTGCTCGACCAGTCGGTGACGATTCCTTCAGAGACGACCCATGCCATCGGAGATGCCTGCGCTCAAGCGGGAATCGTCGTGTCCATCGGAGTGAACGAGCGGGATGGCGGAACCATCTACAACACGCAACTACTGTTCGACTCCGATGGCACCTTGATCCAGCGTCGCCGCAAGACGACACCGACGTTCGCCGAGCGGATGATCTGGGGCCAGGGTGACGGCTCCGGCCTTCGCGCCGTCGACAGCACCGTCGGGCGAATCGGCCAGCTGACCTGTTGGGAGCACTACAACCCACTGGCGCGGTACGTGATGATGGCCGATGGCGAACAGATCCACTCGGCCATGTGGCCCGGCTCGTTCGCCGGCGACCTGTTTGCCCGGCAGATAGAGGTCAGTGTCCGCAATCACGCGCTGGAATCGGGTTGCTTCGTGGTCAACGCGACGGGGTGGCTCGATCCAGACCAACTCGCACAGATCGCGCAGGACACAGGCGCCCCAGTCGATTTCATCTCTGGCGGGTGCTTCACCGCGATCATCTCCCCTCAAGGAGAGATCGTCGGCGAGCCGTTGCGCTCGGGTGAAGGCGAGGTCATCGCCGACCTCGACTTCGCGATCATCGACCGGCGCAAGGCCAAGATGGACTCCCGCGGACATTACAGCCGCCCGGAGCTACTCACCCTATTGGTCGATCACACACCGGCTGCTCACATGCGCGAACGGGTGACGACTGCACCGGTTACCGGCCGAACCGAATGGTGAAAGGACCTGCCATGTACGACATCATCACCGAAGCCCGCATCGCACGCGCGCTGAAATCTGGCCCTCCGGGAATCCGGGATGGCGCGAAGGTCATCGACATGGACGCCGACGGCAACGTCACGGTGCTCCGCGAGGGCACCAACGGCTGGACGTGCATGCCTGGCGTCGAGGTCGCCAAGGCCGACATGTGCGCCGATGAGATGGGCATGCAGTGGATCATGGACGCCTGGGCCGGTAAACCTCGGCCCACCAACACATCACCGGGACTGATCTACATGCTCAACGGTGCAGTGCAGCACAGTTACACCGACCCGCATGACCACACCAGCCCGCTGATTCCCATCGGCCCGCACTGGATGCTCATCTGGCCGTTCGACGCAGAGGCCACCGGACTCTCCACCGTCATGCGCGACGCAGGCACGATGATCATGTTCGCCGGTACACCGTACGCACATCTGCACATCTGTGGGGATCCCTGGGAGGGCAACGAGTATCGCCCCGACTCCGAAGCGGTCTGGACCATGGCCTACCGCAACGCATGACCATCTCGGTCACTTCACACGCCAACGGCAAGATCCTTCGCCCACCGGTAACCGGCCTTGCCGGCAGGTGTTCGCAGGTCTGGTCGACCGTCACGGGGACACCGCCGCTCAGCACGCTGGATGAGTCCATAGAATCGCTCTCACCCGCCGTTCCCCCGCCGAAACCCCAGAGCCTCACGAGGAGTGTTCTCACGTGACGATGTCATCAGTCCCGACCCGGCCCGGGGCCGGATTGATCTACGTTTCACGGCTTCTCACCGATCGTGCGATGGCTCACCTGCACTCCTTGGGAACTCCCATTCGCATCGGATCGGAAGAGCCGCCGGACCGCAACGCGCTCGAAGCGGGCATCACGGGCGCCAGTGCGGCCGTGATCACGCTGACCGAGCGTATCGACGCCGATCTCCTTGCCGTCGCGGGATCCCAACTCAAGGTCGTCGCCAACGTGGCGGTCGGGTTCGACAACATCGACCTGTCCGCCGCCGACGCCGCAGGCGTGATCGTGACCAACAC